>CALKMY010000182.1 GCA_938091275.1 Candidatus Nanopelagicales bacterium
GCAGAAACAACGGCATTGGCACCGATCGTCGAGCCGCCCCGCACATCGGCGGACGCCGCGACATCGGCACCGTCGAGCACGAGCGCCTCACCGGTGTTGGCAACCGCGGGAGACGGTGCAAGGCCGCGAACGAGATCGCAACTGCCTTGCACGAACGCCAGCGGTGTGCCGAGATCGAGCCAGTAGCCGCGATCAACCACTCCGCGCACCACGGCGTTGTTTGCCAATAGGCTCGGAAAGGTCTCACGCTCGACCGACACCACCCGACCCGCGGGGATCTGCTCGATGATCGACCGGCTGAAGACGTAGCACCCGGCATTGATCAGATCGGTGACGATCTCTTCCGGCATCGACGGCTTCTCCAAAAAGGCCTCAACTCGACCGTCGCCATCGATCGGAACAAGGCCGTACGCGCGCGGATCCTCTACCGGGGTTAGGTACAACGTGACATCACTAGAAGTCTCCACGTGCGAGCGCACGAGTGCATCGATGTCCAGACCGCTGAGGACGTCTCCGTTAAAGATGACAATGGGATCGTCGGGTCCGGACTCCAGGTGCGACAAAGCGTGTCGAATCGCGCCACCGGTGCCCAGTGGCTCATCCTCCGTCGCGATGACGATGTCGATTCCGAGATCCACGCCTTCCACGAACTCCGCGAAGACCTCGGCCCGATAACTCGTCGCCAGGACGATGCGTTCGATCCCCGCATCGCGGGCACGCGTGATCTGGTGCACCGTAAACGGGACTCCCGCGACCGGCAGCATGGGTTTGGGCGTGTTCACCGTCAACGGTCGCAGGCGGGTTCCTTGGCCTCCCACGAGCAGCACCGCTTCGGTCACCGGGCAAGGGTGCCACACTCGGGCACCGTCTCTCGACGGACAATGAAGCCATGTCCTCGACGGCCACCGACATCCGGTCCGCTGTTCTCGCGCGCACCGACCCCGCCAAGCCCTACGTGACGTATCTCGGATCCGACGGGCGGATGGAGCTGTCCGGAGCGTCGGTCATCAATGCAGCCGCCAAGATCGCCAACGCACTTACCTCGGAATTCGATTGCGACCCGGGGCAACAGGTGGCCCTTCACCTTCCGTGGCATTGGCAACGGGTCACCTGGCTGCTGGGGATTTGGTCGGCGGGATGCGTGGTTGTTCCTCAGGGCGGCGCGGATTGCGATCTGCTCGTCGCAGGGCCACAGCAAGCTCCTGAGCTCACGGGCAACGTGATCGTGGTGTCCATGCACCCCTTCGGCTTACCCCTGGGCCCCGACGACATGGCGGCGCTTCCGCCCGGAGCGCAGGACGCGACGATCGCGGTGCGGGCCCAGCCCGATCAGCAGGTCTTCATCGACGACTACTCCGATGCCCTCGCGCTCGACGGCCACACGCAACGCCAGTTGCTTGAACGCGCCCGCGATGTTGCCCGTCCACTTGCGGGCGTGGCCCGACTTGGACTGCACCCCAACGATTCCCAGTGGTGGCTTCCCGCACTATGGCCGGCGGTGACGGGTGGATCGGTGATTCTCGGGCAGTCCGTCGACGACGGTTTCGGCTCCGAACCGGTGGACGCGGTTCTCTAGCCAGAAACGTTCACCGTCACATCTTGGCTTGCGCCGGCGGCCTGCTTCTTGGCGACGACGAGAATTCGATAGGTGTAGGTGGCTCCGGCCGGCGCCGCCTTCTTAACCCGGAACACCACCCGGCCGCCCTTCTTCGTCGTGCTGCGCTGCACGGTTCGCCACTCACCGTCGACAAACGCCTGTCGCCACACCGTCAAGCCCTTGCGTTTGGGTCGCACCTTCGCCTTGATGGCGAAGGGCTTTCCGGCGGGGACATCCATCACCGAAGGGGTGATCAATGCAACCGACCGCGGTTTGACGCTGGGAACAACGGATACCCGGAAGACATCCCCCATGCCGATGGGCTGCTTCTTGCGCACTACGACAACTCGATATTCCTGGGTCGTGTTGGGCGGCCACGCCTCCGGAACGCGGTAGCGAACCTTGCCGCTGCTGCGTGTTCGCTTCTTCTTGAATGTGACCCACTCCCCGTCGACCATGCGTTGGAACCACACGCGCAGTCCTTTGCGTTCCGGGGACACCTGAGCGCGGATAGTGAACGGCTTCAACGCCCGGACCTCGCGATCGGCTGGCGTCAACATGGTTACCTGACGTTCGTAGTTGACGACCGGTTGTTCCACCGGCGCTTGCGTGGGAGGTGTTTGTGCCGGTGGTGCCTGCGGCACCGAGATCGGCACGCCGGCACGACCGTCGATTGCATTGATGTAGGAGGACTTCAGACCCAAAGCGTTACGAACCTGATTGCCGCTCTTCGTCACCGTTGTTCCATCGACAAGGGTCGCCTGGACGGTCTTCGCGACGCCGCTCGGGTCGCGAGCGATCACATCGACCTGCTGAACCGCAGCCGCGGAAAAGGCTTGGGCCATACGGGCCTGATCAACCATCACCGTCCACGATCGATTCGGGTTGTCTTCACTCAAGGACCAGGGGTCGGCCACCGATCGGACGTACGGCAGATCACCACCCCATTGGTCCACGCTTGCTTGCGTAGCGCCGCCGCTGGACGAGGAGTAGAAGGCGCGGATCGGCTGACCCTCGTACAAGATCGCCATCCCCGTCGTCGGGGACACGTGCGTTGCGTTCACGGCAGCGACCCAGCGTTCGCCCATCGCACCCGACTGCTTGGACCACCCCGAGAACACCTGATCGGAATACGGCCCGCGCCCATCGTCAACGTGACAATCACAGGCTTTGCGTGGACCGGCCGCGATGGCCGATAGTGCGTACGTTCGGGCGGCGAGCACCTGCGCCTGAAGGGCCGCATCCGGCCATAAGCTGCTGACCTCAGAAATTCCGTATAGGTACTCCTCGTGCAGGCGTAGGGAATTGACAACGTTCAGGACCGTGCGGCTCGGATCCGACGTCGGCAAGATCTCGATGGTCCCGTAGCGATAACGATGACCAGCCGAGTCGAACGAGCCGTTCTTCGCTACGACGTTCGCCACACCCGACCAGGTGAGTGACACCGACGGGAAGATCCCCAACTCCTGGCGTACTCCGCCGACGACCTTGGCCGCTACCACCGCACCCGCATCGCCGGTGAACGAGAAACTTTCCCCCGGTGCTGCGGTGACGATCGTTCCCGCCAGGTTCGCCTGCAGGGTGCCGTCACCTTCGACGGCCTCGCCGCGCATACGAATGTGCTTCTTCTTGAACTCCAGGTTGACGCGAACCGCCATGTCGTCTGGAACGGGCGTGACGTTTGTGCCCTGGTAGTAGTGAGTCACGATCGACGACGCATCCATGCCGGCTTTCGCCATGGCCAGGGCGCCGTACTGGCTCATCCCGACACCATGTCCGAACCCGGCACCCGCGAGCGTGAACGACGCAGGCGGCGGCGTGGGGTTCGCCGTCGCCGGCGAGGCGCCGAGGATCGACGCGACCAGGGCGGTAGCGGCGACGCAGACGGTGAGCAGCGCCGAGCGCGTCCTGCGCGCCGTGCGGCCTGCCGTTCTCACGATCGGTGTCCTTCCCGGGGAGGTGTCGAGCCATAGGAGGCCTGCGGCGACACACTGCAGTTTCGGCTCAAGCCTCACACGACCCATTGGCCACACCCGTCACCGGCACGCCCGAAAATCGGAACCCTCCGTCCCCCTGGTGCGTCGCACAAAGGCAGACCTGAAGCCTGCGTACCATGACGGAACTCGCCGCCCGGCGAGTTCATGGCCCATCTCCCCATAGGAAGGCGACCGGTGTCCTCTCGCAGCGCAGTACGCCTGGGGTCGACCATCGCGGCCGGAGTGGTCGCGGGGGCCGTCCTGGTGACAACCGTGATCGGCGCTGGGGTCACGTCCGTCATGGGCCAACTCGAGGGGAACATCACCGCACTCGACGTCTCCGAGCAGACCGGCACCACGGTGACCGAAGACCAGTCCATCGTGGTCGACGAGGACACCGGTGAAACCTCGGCTTTCACGATGGTGGTGATGGGTAGCGACTCTCGCAAAGGCAAAGGGAATAAGGGCTACGGCAGCTCGAAGAAGTTCGGCGATATCGAGCGCAGCGACACCACCATGATCTTCCACGTCAACGCTGACCGCTCGCAGGCCATCGGAGTCAGCATTCCGCGAGACACGTTGATGATGCTCCCGGACTGCACGAAAAACGGGAAGACCGTCGACGGCTACGAGGGGCGCTTCAACGAGGCCATGGTCAATGGAGGGCCGGGGTGCGTGTTGAAGGCCGTGGAGTCGCTCAGCGGATTGGCGATCGACAACTTCATGGTGGTCGACTTCGCTGCCTTCAAGCGAATCACCGAGGCGATCGGCGGCGTGGAAATCTGCCTGCAGGAAGATGTCAACGATCCTCTGAGCGGGCTGCAGTTGGACAAGGGCCTGCATACCGTCAATGGTGAGGAGGCTCTCGCGTTCGTTCGAGCACGCAAGACGCTGGGAGACGGATCAGATACCTCACGCATTCGGCGTCAACAGGCCTTTCTGTCGTCCATGGCCCGCAAAGTTCTCAGCAGCGACATCCTTCTCAACCCGGCATCCCTCCTCGGTGTTCTGAACGCCGCCACCGAGTCCTTGACCACCGATCCTCAACTAGCGAACATTGAGAATCTGCGCGATCTCGCCTTGAGCATGAAGGATCTGCGGCCGAAGGACATCACCTTCACCACGATGCCGTGGAAGCAGTCCGGTGATGGAGCAACGGTCGTTGTGGCGACGAAGCGTGCGGCTCCGCTGTGGAGCGCCATCGCTAATGACACCCCCTGGCCGCCTAAGGCCAACACAGATCAGCCGCTGTTGAAGGCGGCGCCGCAGGATGTGCGGGTGGAGATCATCAACGCCACCGGACAAAAGGGCACCGGGAAGCAAGCGAAAATGGCTCTCACCAACGAAGGCTTCACCGTGGTGAACGTCAAGAAGATCAAAGCCGAACGCATCGACGAGTACCCCGCCGAGGACACCATCTGGTTCGACCCCGAGTGGGACGTCTCGGCCAAGACGTTGATCTACAGCACGGGCATCGAGAACACTGAGATCGTCGAGGGTCAAGGAGGGACGATGCGGCTGATCATCACCGAACCTTTGACATCCGCCCGATCGGTATCCATCGCCGAGGCAACGAAAGACCTCAGCGCCAACGTCAACACCGGCGACGAGAACTTCTGCGCTTCCTAGTCCCGAACACGCAGCTCTTCACCGCCGAGTCGAAACTTTTCGCCGTCGCGCGTCAGACGACGGGAGGCCGGCCAGCCCGCGTCAGACGCCAGGCGGTCCGCCACTTCATCGGACGCCGTTGCGAAGGAGCCTTGCGCACTCCTTCGGACAGTCCGGAGAACCACATTCGCAAAGCATCGAGGTCGCGCGTGCGGGCCAGCGTCAGGCCGATCCAACTACCCACGTACAACGGCTCGAGGACCACGGGCAGATTTCGTCGTGCGAGCCACACCCGATTGCGTGCATTCATTCGGTAAAACTCTTCGTGCCGGAGGGGATTGATAACCGGGTGATGAACCACGAGGTCGCCGGCATACCAGCACGTGTAGCCGGCATCCCAGACCCTCCACACCAGGTCAATACCTTCGTGTCCGTAGAAGAACTCAGCCGGCCAGCCACCCGCGGCCTCGAACGCGCTTCGACGAACCGCCGTGGCTCCCTCCCACAAAGTGGTCGCCGGTCCTGATCGAGTGCGGTCACCGACGAACAGGCGGGGCACCCAACGCCCCGGCGGCTGGACCCCCTCCGGATCCTCGACTCGGGGCTGAACAAGACCGAGTTGTGGATCAGACTCGAACCGTCCCTTCAGTGAGGCAAAGAAGAATGGATCGGGAAGGAATGCGTCGTCGTCCAAGAAGAACAACACATCGCCCTGGACGTGGTCGACTCCGGCGTTACGGCCCGCGGGTATTCCCTGGTTCTCTGCGAGCCCCACGGCCTTCACGCCGTC
>CALKMY010000183.1 GCA_938091275.1 Candidatus Nanopelagicales bacterium
GATAGTCCTGCCAGATCGAGTCGACAACCTCGAGACTCGCCACGGTTCGCTCCACGCGTCCCTGCGCGTCCAGGAAGACTGCGAGTTCGGGTTCGACCTTGGGTTGAAGGAGACCGGACACGACAGTTCCGGATGTGACCACCATCGATTCGGTTAAGGGGCCGTGATTCGGCTCGTCGATTCCCATGGCTTCTCGCATGACCTGGGACGTGTAGCCGAGTTTGAAACCTACCGTCGGCGAATCTGCCCGCAGTCGATGATGAACTCGGTCTTGAACCCGGTACGCCTCGTCTAGCCCGATATCGATCTTCGATGCATCCAGCAAGCGTGCGCTTTCACGGGCACTGACGATGGTGTCGGCGATTAACTGACGTCGAGACTCGTCGGACTCTTCTGGTGGTGTCAGTGCTCTTCCTCTTGAATCGTGACCATGTCGAAACGCACGACTTCTCCGAACCAGCCGCAGTCGCCACACCACGTCATGAAATTGCGAGTGTCCCCAGCCCAGTACTCCGTCGTGATCCCACCATCGGCTTCGAGATCTCCGCCGCACATGGGGCAGAACTTGGGACGGTCGAGCAGGTGTTTCTCTGCATCGGCAGAGAACCACTCTCCCTGGGCAGGGAGCCGATGAGGATCCGGGGGCAACTCCGACATGATCCGCGATCGGGCGGACATGTCGGTCGCCTCGTCAGGAGCTGGCACTCGACTTCTCCCTATTGGCCCAGGCCCTGTTGTGAAGATCCAGCAAGTCTTGCTTGATCGGGCTGTATCGCGACGACCCTAGGGTGATCCACGCTTCGGCAAACTCCCGTTCCGCACCGAACTTGTCTTTCTCGCACGGCAGATCGATGCGATCGTGCTTCTCGCGGACGGTGCCGATCGGATCTTCACCGTTTGCCACCTTCTTCATGTTCTCTTTGAACATCTTGCGAAGCATGGCCACACCTGCATCTGAACGGCCGAGGTGCTCTTGCGTGCGGTCGGTAACGGGGCCCTGTGATACCCACGCCATGACGTCTTGGCCTTCGATGTAGTCCGTGATGTGCCGTCCTTGTTCATCTCGCCACAAGTATTCGTAGAAGACCGGACGAGCCTGATCGGCTGGTTCTGCGCCCTGAGGTGCGTGGTTGGAGTAGAACAGCTTCCACGTTGTCGTGTCATCGATCGGAACGCGGATCTGCATTTGATCGATCCCCGCTCCCCCGACACGCATGTAAAACGGGAAGACGAGCGGGTGACCAATTTTCCAGTCGTCGTTCTCTTCGGTCGAACCCTCCAGGACCCGACGCTTGAGGATTCCCCACTCCATCTCTTCGAACCCGGTCTTGACGTGCTTCTTTTGGAAAGCCTTCGGCGCATCGAATCCTTGAGTCTGACCCAAGAACTCGAAGTACTGTCCGTGCAGCCACTCAACGTGGTGCGGATCAACGGAGTTCTCCATGATTTGCAGCCAATTGCACGGCAAGGTCGCGTAGCCGCAATCCTTGACTCCATCCATGACGAAGACATCGAAGCGCGGAAGCTCGGGTGCGGGATCGGGACCTACGTACACCCACACCATGCCGCCCATAACCTCGGCTTTTCCTGCCTTCTGCCGGACACGATCGCGGAAGTTCTGGTTGTCAGCTTCGGCCGGCTGTTCGAGGCACGTGCCGTCGAAGTCCCATTTCCAGCCGTGATACCCACAGCGAATGCCGTCTTCGTGCACCACTCCGTAGGTCAAGGAAGCGCGTCGATGCGGACAGGCCTCGGCGACGATTCCGTACCGACCACTCTTCGGGGTCTTGAACAGGGTCCAGTTCTCTCCGAGAAGGCGGACGGACTTGGTGAATACGTCGTCGAAGTCCTGCTCGAAGGCGATCGGGTACCAGTAGCGGCGCAGCAACTCACCCATCGGTGTGCCTGGCCCCACCCGAGTCAACTCTTCGTTTTGTTCGACTGTCAGCATGACTTTTCCTCTATCTCACGTGTTCGTGTTGTTCCTCAGTGTGACCCGACTCGACATGCTCAGCAACAGGATACTCCCGCCGAGCGGAACCTGTGGTTGGGCGGCGATCGGTAACCGCCCAACCACAAGAACGATTCCTAATCGAGAACCGTCACTGTTCCATTCGTTCCATCCACCCGGATTCGCTGACCGGTGGACAGATTGGTGGTGGCGAAGCCCGTTCCGGTGACGGCCGGGACGCCGTACTCACGACACACGATCGCCGCATGGCTCATCATGCCGCCGGTATCGGTCACGGTCGCCTGGATCTTGCCGAAGATCGGCGCCCAGCTGGGAGCCGTCAACGGAGCAACCAGGATCTCCCCGTCTTGCAACTCACCGATTTGGTCTGCAGAGAAGATGACCCTCGCGACTCCTTCGACAATGCCCGGGGACGCCGCCATGCCTCGCAGTTCGCCTTCCTTCGCGTCGCCGCCGCCGAGCCAAGCGCTCACGCTGTCCGAGGTGATACCCCAGAGCATGACGGTGAACGGCTCCGTGATGACCTCCGGTGGGACGCCGAGCGCCGGGCTTGGCTTCGCCTTGCTCAGCGCATCGCATATTCCCTTGCGGCGTTCGATGATCGGCGGCCAATAGGACGGGCCAGCCGGCGCCTCCGGAGTCGCCCACGAGTTGTAGTAGTCCCACAGCGCGTCTTCGACTTCGGTGCGCTTGAGGTAGAAGATGTCGTCGGCGTCGGACCAGAAGCCTTCCTTGACCAACGTCTCGCCCAGCTGCCTCATCTTGCGCCAGATCACCGAGTGGCTCCAGTGCTCGACGTAGAAGTTGTGGTTCTCCACATACGGGAAGACCACGCGGGCGAGCCCGAGTTTGCCTTCGAACTCTCCCTTCTCTTCATCGCTGCCGAGAAGCGCGGTGTATTCCGCCACGACTCGGTCACGCTCGGCGCGAATGGC
>CALKMY010000184.1 GCA_938091275.1 Candidatus Nanopelagicales bacterium
GCGAACCCGCGAACGGGCTAACGCGCGAAAGCGCGATGCCGTTCCCTACGACGCGTGCGTCTGAGCCGAGGGAGACGCGAGAGCAAGGTCGAGAAACTCGAAGGTCGCGGCTGTGACCTGTACGGCGTTCTCGCCCAGGAGGTCGATCAACGGACGCGACGTCTCCTCAGGTGCGTCCACCGCCTCCGCGAGGCGTTTCAGCGCTGGTGCATCCAACTCGATGTGTGCTTGCACACCCCAGGCATTTCCGGAGCGGAGCGCGATCACCGCATGAGGGAGTTCACTGACAACTTCCGCCGAACCCGGCGCGGTGATCGCGTCTTCGTGCCACAGAACCCACGGTCCGCGAGAGGACCCGCCCGTCCATGGAACCGTTTCGACGGCTCGATAGAAGGTGGACCGGCGCTGAACCTCTCCGCCGAGGGTCGTTGCGAGAATTTGTGCTCCGAAGCACACGCCGAGATACGGGCGATCCTCACCGATCCACCGACGGATGCGATCCATTTCGTCTGGCGCCCAGACGGCGCAATGACCGGTGGCGACGCTGTCCAGGGAACCCAGGACGATTAACGCGTCTGCTTCCGGGAAGTCGTCACCGCTGCTATCGGCGTCGTCTTCTCGCCAGAGTCGACGGTGAGTCCAGCCGCGCGCATCCAGCCACTCGCCGATCAGGCCGAGCTCGTTGGCGATGTCACGATGAGCCAGAACATTCGCGTGCGGCACTAGAAGTCCTCCCGGGCCTTCCACAACTCTGGAAATGCATGCGGTTGTTGCAGCGTCGACGTCAAGTAGTCGACACCGCTGGACCCACCCGTTCCCTGCTTCGAACCGATGGTGCGTTCCACCATCATCACGTGCCGAAAGCGCCATTCACGAAGACTCACCTCGATGTCGACGAGTTGCTCACACACCAGCGCCGCCTGGTGACCGGACCGGTAAGCCTCGAGCACCGCGGCCGTGACCCGATCGTCCGGCTCATATGGATGGGCAACATCGCGGTCCAGAATCTCTTGGGGAATCGAGAAGTCACAGGCGTTCAGGTAGGCCAGCGCCGAATCCCACAGTGACGGTGCGATCATGCGCGCTTCCACCTTGGCTCGATGCTCGGGCAGCAAGTGGGCGGCGAATCGGTGATCGCGGCGGCCCAGCACCGCCTCGAGTTCACGGAATTGAGCTGACTGGAAGCCGCTCGCGCTTTCTAGTCGGTCGCGAAATGTGTTGAATTGCAGAGGTGTCATCGTGACGAGGACATCAACTTGCCGAATACACACAGCCAGGATCACCTTGACGCGGTTGAGTGTCGCGAGCACGTCTTGGGTGCGCACGGCGTCCATTTCCCGCTGCGCCTGCTCGATCTCATGCAGAAGTTGCTTGAACCACAACTCATACACCTGATGGATCGTGATGAACAGCAGTTCGTCGTGTTCGGGCCCGTCAGACACCGGGCGTTGAAGGGATAGTAACTCGTCGACGGCGAGGTAGTTCATGTAATTCAGGGCGCGCTGCTGATCTGTCATGTCACTCCACCTTCGATCACGGCGACGTCTCGGTGCCGGCCAGCTGAGACGAGATCGGCCGTTCTCTCCAAGCCGATGTATATCTCTTCGAACGATGTATAAAGGGGCGCGACCGCGACGCGAATCGTGTTCGGCTTGCGGTAGTCCGGAATCACATTGGCGATCTGCCGCATAGCAACCGAAATCTTGTCGGCCTCCGGGTGCGTCAGCGACAGGTGCCCGCCTCGATGTTCAGCGGATCGGGGAGTGTCGAGACCGAATCCCAGCGGTTCGAGCCATTGATCGAACAGGTCGATCATGAAGGATGTCCCCTCCGCGCACTTCGCCTCTATTCGATCCATCCCTGCCTCGGCGATGATCGACATGGACTCATCCACGGCGGTCAGACCGACGATCGAAGGGCTCGCTATCTGGAAGCCGCGCATCCCCGAGGCGCGTTCGAACGTCGGCCCCATCGTGAATTGATCCTTCTGCCCAAACCAGCCGTCGATCGGCGTGCGAAGGGTGTCGTGAAGATCCGAGCGCACATACATCCAGGCGGGCGACCCCGGTCCTGAGTTGCAGTACTTGTAGGTGCACCCGACGGCGATGTCGACGCCCCACTCATCGAACCGGAGGTCGATCGAGCCGACGGCGTGCGAGGCGTCCCACAACACATACGCGCCGTGATCACGAGCTGTCGCCGTTAGCGCGGGGACGTCTTGGCGTGCCCCAGATCGGTAGTTGACGATCTGCACACACACGAAGGCGACGTCGTCGTCGAGATACTCGGCGAGAATCTCCGGGGTGATGCGCTCACACTCTGCGACGTCGGGGGACTCATTGGGAATCGTCACCAGTCGCATCCCCAGATCTGCAGCGATTCCCTGGAGGATGTATCGATCGGTGGGAAAGTTCGCTTCATCGACGACGATGGTTGATCGCCCCGGTCGGTCCTTGATGGCGGCCAACGCCAGTCGGTAGAGGTTCACCGAGGTGGTGTCGGTGACCAGCACTTGACCTGGTGCGGCACCAAGAACCGATAACCCGAGTGTGTCTCCGACGCGTTGCGCCATGTCGATCCAGCCACCCCATCCGGTCACGAGATCTCCGCCCCACCCGTCGAGCGTCATCCGCTGAACGGCGTCGGCGGTGGCTGCGGGCAAGCGACCGAGAGAGTTGCCGTCCAAGTAGCACTGATCGGGGTCGGCGATGATGAAGCGGTTCCGAAAATCTCTTAAGGGGTCGGACGAGTCACGGGACCTGGCGTTCTCCAGGTCGATCATTAGTCGTCTCCGGAAGCGAGCAGTCGATCAAGGGTTGCTTGTGCTGCCGCACTGTCCGGGACGTACAGCGCGACCGTCTTCTGCCGGCCAGCATGACCAGCTCGAATGTCAACCATGGATGGCGGAATCCCGAACTCGGTGGCGATGGCCGTTTCTATCGCGGCGTTGGCTCGTCCGGAGGCCGCCGTTTCGCGAACAGCCACGATCAGCTCCGGGGGATCCCCGTGGGCACCACCGATGCGGGGACGTGACGCCCCCGGCTTGGCCCGCACGGTGATGGTGAATTCCGGCATTCCCCCATGCTAGGAAATAGGACAGGCTTTGAGGTGATACGGCTTGCGGTGTCGCTGAAGTTCTATGTCAAGTCCAGTTGAACTTCATGCATCGTTGCCCTGATGGGCTCGCCGCCGGAGCCTCCCCACAGGTGAACGATGACGTTGTTTCCCATATCCGATCGACCCGGCTTGTTACGAATCTTGACCGACAGGCGTGTAAGTGCATCACGGGCATTGCCCTGCGAGGCGATGACGAGTGGGTATTGCCCGGCAAGCAGTCCGACCATTCCCTGCTCGGCCGAGGCGACCGTTTCCATCAGCGCGTCGCCCCGTGATCGAACGAGAATTTCTGGCTGACGCGTGAGATTCCTGATGGTCAGTCGCCCCATGTCGCGACCAACCGTCCGCGTCTTATTGCGAAACGACGTCACGGTGGCCTCATTGTTTGCAGTGGCGTGTAGGGCGAGAGTGATGTTGGAGTCGGCACGCAAACGAACACGCGGAGACTCGAGCAGAGTCGGTGACGCCGCAGTCGATCCCGCAGGAACGATCCTGATCCGATGCGAGCCAGCCGGTAGCGACGTCTCGCGCAATCGGCCAGGTACAACTGATCGGAAGACCCTGCGGTCCCCAATGAAAACGTCGACGCGAGCGAAATCATCATCTTCGGGAAGAGCGTGGAGGAACGACACGTCAACAGAGGGTCCTGACGCGTCGGATTCATTCGCGTGAGCCGGCAGGAGCAGGCCGACGGTAAGTCCACACAGCAGGCCGGCAATGCCCACGATACGAAGCGGCGGTCGGAGTCGAGAACCCACAAGTCTCCTTTGTGATGGCACGTGGGGCCTGAGTTTTAGGCCGAGGTGATGAGTGTGACACCGCGATTTGGCTAGTGCATTCTCAGGTAGGCTACGAAGCCTGCTGGGGGCGGTAGCTCAGTTGGTTAGAGCCCCGGACTCATAATCTGGTAGTCGTCGGTTCGAGCCCGACCCGCCCCACCAC
>CALKMY010000185.1 GCA_938091275.1 Candidatus Nanopelagicales bacterium
GACGGAGTTCGGCTGGGATCGCGACCGGATCGGCATCTGTGGCGACAGCGCTGGTGGTGGGCTCACCGCAGGTGCCGTCTTGAAGAACAGGGACACCGCCGGGCCCGCGTTGGCCTGCCAGATGCTCGTCTACCCGATGCTCGATGACCGCAACACAATTCCGGACCCTCGGTTTCCCAAGCAATTCCAGATCTGGACTTACGTCGATAACGAAACCGGGTGGGACGCATACCTCTCGGGCCTCAATGATCGACAGGACGTGCCGATCTACGCCGCACCAGCCCGAGCGACCGATCTCAGTGGGCTCCCATCGACCTATATCGACACCGGAACCCTGGACATCTTCCATGACGAGGATCTCGCCTACGCCAAGCAGATGATGGCTGACGGAGTGACGGTGGAGGGGCATCTGTGGAACGGCGCTCCACACGGGTTCGACTACTTCGCCTTCTCCTCGACGATCGCCGCGAAGGCGTGGGATTGCCGATTCGCCTTCCTCGTCGAGCACCTGGACTGACGCGGTATCCCCGTCCTCGCGCGATACCCCCGCAGGGAAGTGACGCTCACCCCCCACTTCGAGTGGCGAGACGTTCACTGACGTGGTGCCCTACTCGGGCGGCGGTTGGGCTTACAGGAGCACCCGCCCCGGGAGGTGGTCCACGTGTGGGACGGAATGCCGACGGTCGTACCCATCCAGGGGGCTATCGTCGCGACGGTCTTCCTGGTCATCGCCTTCGTCAAGGTCTTTCGGGGAGTTCGAGGCACCGACGCGATCCTGTGGAACGCCGTAGGCGTCATCACGCTTCTCTACTTGTTCACATCAGTGGCATGGGTCGCATCCGGGGGTCTTTCGCAATAGGCCCCAGGCCCGCTGGCCTTAAGCGGTGACGTCTCGCGCCACCACGACGAGCCGTCGCGTGTTGACTCCCGGGGGGTCACAGGTTGTCAGCGTCAACGTGTCGCTCCCATCGCGCAGAACGTTCGGTCCGAGCACCCACGTTGCCGACGGTTCTACCACCATGATCGTCGAGACTTCGTACGTGCGCGTCTGCCCTTGAGGAGTCTCGAGGACCAATGCATCACCAGTACTCATCCGATCAAGGTCACCGAAGGGAGCACCGAACCCCGTACGGTGCCCGGCAATCGCGATATTGCCTCTACTCCCCGGTGACGCTGTGCCGTCATACCAACCTGGCCCCTGCACCAGGGACGCATTGGATGTTCCGTAGGAGATGAAGAGTTCGTCGGTCTCGGATGTCGGACCCTGGCCTGTCCAGGACAGTTTGGCCACCGCCGAACCCCGTGGCCACGAGCGTTGCATCGTCTTCTGGTGTCGGGTGAAGGCTGCCTTGGATGAGCGCTCGTCGCCGGTTGCTGCCAACTCGGGGGTCTGATCGGTAACGACCGGTGCATTGACCGCCTTCTTCGCCAAAGACGTTGCCGACTTCGTCACGCGCACAGCACTGGGCCCATTGCTGACGACCAGCGTCACCGTGGGATTGCCCGGCAGTGATCCACCGGTGACCTGCTTCTGGACCTGCTCCGTGGGCTGCAGCAGGACGGGGGTGTACACCGATTGCGGCGCCGTCGTCGGCGCAACAACTGTCGGTGTGTTGGTCGGTGACGGATAGGGAATCGGCGGAGTCGTGTACCCGGGCACTATGGAGAACGTTGGGTTCGGTGTGGACGTCACGCTCGGTGTGGGCGTCACGCTCGGTGTGGGCGTCACGCTCGGTGTGGGAAGTGGCGGCACAACGTATTGCGGCGTCACCGTGAACGTTGGCTGCGGTTGCGGGCTGACCGTGATCGTCGGCGTCGGCGTGCTGGTCGGTGAGCTCGTCGGTGTCGGCGTTAGGTACGGCGTCGGGACCACGTACTTCTGCTTGACGGGGTAATCGGTCTTTGTTGGAACGAGCGGTGGCCAGGTCAGTGTCGTGGTCGTCACCGTTGCGGTGGGCGTCGGCGTCGCAGTCGCCGTGGCAGATGGTGTCGGCGTAGCAGTCGCCGTCGCGGACGGAGTCGGCGTGGCCGTGACGGTCGGCGTTGGTGTCGCGGTGCCGGACGGTGTTGGTGTCGCTGAAGGCAACGGCGTCGGGGTGGCTTGTGGTTGCGGCGACGGCGGCGTTACCGCGCAGTTGCGCTGCACTAGTTGCTGGCCCCATCCGTTCCAGTTCTGCCCTGGGTAGTCCTGCCACGCTTCGATTACGTCGGTCCAGCCCGGCTGCGGGAAGGGCGCCGAATTCCTTGGGGGCTTCGGTGCCTGACTGAGCCGGATGGAGTCGAGGACATAGGGGCGCATTGGATCCGTTGTTGCTCGACACATGTGCAAGACATGATCGTCCGGAACGATGGGTGGATGGGTTGGTTCCGTCGTCGCAACAGAGGTAGTCGTCACCTGTTGTTGCGGTGACACCGTCGGAAGCACCACCTGGGGAACAGGGGTACAGGCCCCGAGGTAGTCACCGTGACCAAGGTGGCCCCCGAGTGCTTGCGCAGGTACAGACATCGTCTTCTGCGCCGGTGTGCCGGGCTTGTGGCAGATGGTCACTTTGTTAGGGCGCATTAGGGCGGCGCGGGCAGACGGCGTGGTGTCGGTCGATGCCTTTCCGCAGATGATCACGGAGGTGATAACCGACCCTTGCGCATCCACAACCGATCCGGGCGAAGGGCCAAGGAAGGTCTCGTAACCATTAGCGGTGGTGAGAATGGCCGATGCGAGCGACCAGGATCGGGTGACGGTCGTGAAGGGGGGATCAGCGATGGGGAGGATGACGGCTTTCATGTCGGTGTAGCCGGAGTACGCCCAGCACAGGTCTCCGTACCCGAGTCGCTGCCAGTTGGCCGGTAGCGAGTAGTCGATGCCGGACTCGATGACGTCAAAACTCTCCACGTCACCGGAGAGCTCGAGTAGTTGCAGTGGATTGCCGTTCGACGACTCGATGATGATGTTGCCCGGACCAGCATCCGTCGCCACCGTGATGTTCGACTTCTTCACACGTTGATCAGGATCCGGAGCAGTTGACTCCACGACCGAGGGTCGTAGGTCGGAGAGGTCATACGGAGGGGTCGGATTTGTGGTCGGGCTTGTGGTCGGGTTCGCGGTTGGAGCGACCGTTGCAGTTGCCGATGGAGTCGAGGTCGGGGACGCGGAATCCGATGCACTCGGGGCGACGGTCGGTTGCGATGTCGATTGCTCAGGAGAGGGAGTCGGCGTGGGTGTCTCAGGCGGGGCTGGCTTGCTCGCGATGGTGACGTTCACTCGGTTGAGGTATTCGACCTCGTTCTCGTCAACAACCAGCGCGTTAATTGATCCCGAGCCCGCCGCGAACGCTAGGAATGATGTCGACGATAACGGCTCCATATTGCCTGCGGCCGAGGAGGACACGAGTGTGCAGCCACCGGCGATGCCGAGGTCGACGGTGTCACCTTCGGTGACGTTCACTCCGGAGACCGAATTCGCGCACGCGACCGGAACCCCGGCAGCTTGCGCCGCGGGCGTGCCTATCGACGCCACTCCGGTGGCCACGAGTACGGCGGCGCCACCTAGCGCCATCAGCTGGTTCCTACGCACCCAGAGATAGTAATCGCCATAGTCATCGACGGCGCCGCGCCGCCATGGTCACCCTCGTGTGACAGGCTCGGAGCATGGATTGGCTGAACGTCGGAGCGATCGTCGCGGGAGTAGTCGTCCTCATCGCCTGGTACAAGGCGGATAACGCAGCAACGCCCGAGTCTCGCCGGCCGTGGCTCATCGCTCGGTACGGAGCTATCGGCTTCATCATCATGTGGTTGATCGTCGAGGGTCCGGTCATGTATCGACTGATCTTCGAGGGGGGCGTGGAGTAGTCCGCGCCATCGACGGATTCACGTCCACCGAGTCCTCGCGTCCATCTCCCCTAGGGTGTCGGTGTGAGTGATGATGCGAGTGCCACCGCAACGCTGGCACCGAATGGCCGGATGGTGTGGATCGACCTCGAGATGACCGGTCTTGATCCTCAGTCAGATGAAATCGTCGAGATCGCCGTCATTGTCACCGAAGCCGATCTCACCGAGATCGACGAGGGGCTGAGCATCGTCATCAAGCCGAACGATGCACCGCTCGCTGCTATGGACGACGTCGTGGTCGCCATGCACACCGCGTCAGGCTTGATCGACGAGATCCCGCAAGGCACATCACTCTCGGACGCCGAATCGCGTGTTCTGGAATATGTCACTTCCCACATTCCCGAGCCTCGCAAGGCTCCGTTGGCGGGCTCGAGCGTGTATGTCGACCGCATGTTTCTCGCCCGCTACATGCCCGACCTCGACGCCCACATGCACTATCGCCTCGTTGACGTCTCGTCTATCAAGGAGTTGACCAAGCGCTGGTACCCGCGCGCCTACTTCAACACCCCGGAAAAGACTGGCAACCACCGCGCGCTGGCCGACATCCGAGAGTCCATCGCCGAGCTCCGCTACTACCGGGACGCCGTGATGGTTCCACCGCCCGGACCGGACACATCTACCGCCAAGGAACTCGGCAATAACCACGTGGTGGACCACGGCTAGACTTCTCCAGCGCTCTGGAAACAGGGCCGCGGTGGGTGTAGCTCAGCTGGTAGAGCGCCGCGTTGTGGTCGCGGATGCCGCGGGTTCAAGTCCCGTCACTCACCCCA
>CALKMY010000186.1 GCA_938091275.1 Candidatus Nanopelagicales bacterium
ATGTTGACGCACACCCCCTATGTGCGGGACTACGTCGGTACGTTCTGGACGCCCAACAGTTTGGGACTGCGCGAAGGAGGACTAGGGACCGAGTCGGTCGTGGAACTCCAACGCCAGGTGTACGCGGCGGCGGCCGTGGCCTTCGATGGGCAAGTCGGATGGATCATGAATGAATTGCGCAGGGCAGGGACGTTCGATGAGACCATGATCATCATTACATCCGACCACGGACGAGCCTTTCCCTTGGAGTCAACCTGGCGGGTCGGAGATGATCGAGACCAGCGATGGGCGGACGTCGCACATATCCCCCTATTCGTCAAGATGCCGGGGCAAACCGAACCCGATGTCGAGTCAGGTCTACGAACAACAGCGCAGATATCTCGCACCATGCTGGACGCGGCGGGCGCAACGGTGACCCTCGATACTGGTCCCGCGCTGGCACCATCGCTCGAGGACGAGGCACTGCACCCGCCTATCTTCTGGTTCGACAAGCGCACCGGAGAAGCAGGCGTCGAGGAGTACGAGCCATTCTCGGTACCGGAGAGCTGGGACACCTCCTATTTCCAGGCGCGCCACTCGGAATCCCCCTTCGCCGTCGGAATAGATCGAGGCCTGATCGGCCGCGAAGTCCCGGGGGCGTGGGAGCCCGTTGTGACCTTTCCTGGTGCGCCCGATGAAGGCAGTTCGACTCAGCGGGCCATCGAAGTCTCGGTGCCACCGGGCTCGTGCCCCGCCGCAGGTGGATTCGGCATCGTCGCGCAGGATGGAGTCATCGTTGGCTCCGTCGCATGGGGGCCGGAGCAAGACGGATCGGTGACCGGTTGGGGAGTTGTTCCGGAGGCAGGTGAAGGGGACTACCTCATCTTTTGCGAGGCTGCCCTGTAAGTCCTGCTGTTCATTGGTGTTCCCTTCATCGGTATTCCCGCGAGACACGATGGTGTTGACGCATGGCGCAGCGTTGACCAAGTCTGCAGCTATCGATTCCGCCTTCATCGGCATTCGCCCTGGGAATCATCGCGGCGATCGCCGTACCGCTGACCGCCGCCCTGATTCGTGGCCCGCGGGCTAAGACGGACGTCGAGAGTGAGCGGCCCGCGCCCTCGTAGACCTGCCGTACCAAGAGGCGCTAGATCCAGGTGGGCAGCCACATGCGCGCTTGCCATGCGTCATAGGTGATCACCTCTGCCGACCAGATCGGGTAGAACCACCACGCTGCCAGCACCACCGCGAGAACGTAACCACCGATCAGCAACGCCGGCACCCAGCTCGGCCTGTTCCGCAGCCCCCGCGCGATGGCCCCGAGGGTGAGTGTCACCGCCATCACCACGAAAGGCACGTACACGACCGTGTAAAACGTGAAGATCGTGCGGTCGAGGTAGAGCATCCATGGCAACCAGCCGGCAGCAATGCCGACGATGACGGCGCCGGAGCGCCAGTCCTTCGCGGCTATCCACCGCCACAGTTGATACGGAACAGCCAACACGGCAGCCCACCAAATGATCGGATTTCCAACGGCGAGCACGGTGGACGAGCAGCTATCGGCACCGCACCCGTCCGGTGATTCGTAGTAGAACGAGGTCGGTCGGGTCATGAATGGCCACGACAGCGGACTGCTGGCGTAGTTGTGTTCGGCGTCAAGGTTGGTGTGGAAATTCCACATCTCCGAGTGGTAGTGCCACAGGGATCGAAGCGGATCGGGTACGACGGAGGCCCCTTGACTGGCTGCCCAGGTCCGGCTCCACCCGGTGCCGGTTGCGAACCAGCCCGTCCAGGTGAGCAGGTAGACCCCGATGCCGATGACCAGAGTCGAGGCGGCTGCCATGGGAAGATCACGTGCAAACGCCGCGGACCACGGGTGGTCCACCCCGATCGCCCGTCGCGCCAGCGCATCCCAGACCAGCGACATCGCCATGAACGCTGCGAGAAACCAGATCCCCGACCACTTGGTGCCGCAGGCCAGTCCGAACGTGACAAGCGCGGCGATTCGCCACGGCCGCCAGCCGAGAAACGGACCGAGTCCGGCGGCCACCCGATCCGCGCCGTGTCGGCGAACATCGTTAGCCAGCCGTTGTCGCGTTCGGTCTCGGTCCACGAGAAGCAAGCCGAATCCGGCGAGAACCCAGAATCCGAGAACAAGATCCAGCAGGGCCGTGCGACTCAGGACGATGTGGATGCCATCCAAAGCAAGCAGAAGACCGGCGATGGTGCCGAGGGCGTCCGAACGAGTGAGACGCCGCACGATCCGTGCCGTCATCACCACGGCGACTATTCCCAAGATCGCGATTGCAATGCGCCAGCCGAAAGGGTCAACCCCGAAGAGGTACTCGCCGGTGGCGATCACCCACTTACCGACCGGTGGGTGGACGACGAAACCGGGCTCTCCGCTGAACGCTTCGACGACGCGCCAATTGTCGCCGGCCTGCATCATCAACTCTTTGTGATCGTCGACCTCATCGATCTCCACACCGAAGCGCAGGTAGGACCAGGCATCCTTTGCGTAATACGTCTCGTCGAAGACAACGGCGTTGGGCTCACCCAGCCGAGACAAACGAGTCACGGCGGCAATGGCGCCGACGGAGAGCGGCCCCAGCCAGCCCCGCCAGCCGTGTGAAGGGAGAGCCGGGGCCAGGCGATCGGGGAGCGTCGCCGAACTGCGATCTGGAGCAGTGGTCACGGTCGACACTCCCACATCGTAGGTGCGACAGGATGGGTCAGTGACCGATCACTCGCCTCGCGGCTTGATCATGCTCGCAGCAACACCGGTCGGTAACGCCGGCGATGCATCCGCCCGACTCGTGGACGCCTTGGCGACGAGCGATGTGATTGCAGCGGAGGACACCAGGCGCCTGCGTGCGTTGCTGTCTCGGCTCGACGTTGATCCGCAGGGTCAGATCGTGTCCTTCTATGAGGGAAATGAATCCGCACGGGTGCCGGAGTTGATCGAGCGGGCCGCCGCGGGTGCTCGGGTGCTCGTCGTGACCGATGCCGGGATGCCGTCGATCAGTGACCCGGGCTTTCGTTTGGTGCGGGAAGCCCACGAGTCCGACGTCGACATCACGTGCCTGCCCGGCCCGTCCGCGGCTCTCGCGGCGCTGGTCCTGTCCGGACTGCCGGTCGCACGATTCGCTTTCGAAGGGTTTCTTCCACGCAAAGACGGTGACCGTCGCCGTCGCCTCGCGTCGTTGGCCACCGAAGAACGCACGATGGTCTTCTTCGAAGCGCCGCATCGGCTCGACGCGAGCGTGCGAGATATGGCCGACGCTTTCGGGGTGGATCGCCGGGCTGCTGTGTGCCGGGAACTGACCAAAACCTACGAAGAGGTCAAGCGGGACAGCCTCGGGGAGTTGGCTCGGTGGGCCGAGGGTGAGGTCCGCGGGGAGATAACGATCGTGGTCGCCGGCGCCTCTGATGACGAACGTCGTGACGCATCGGGTTTGGGAGATGACGAAGCGATAGCGGCGGCGGTGCGTGAGCGAATGGACGCGGGAGTGTCGCGGAAAGAGGCCGCTGCCGAGGTTGCCGATCATGCGGGGCTGTCTAAGAGGTACGTCTATGACGTCTCCTTGCGCACAGTGGACGACACCTAGGATCAGGTCATGTCCGTGCACGAGGGTGAATCGTTGTTGGGTGAAAAGGCCTATTACGTCACGACGCCCATCTACTACGTCAATGACGCCCCTCATATCGGCCACGCGTACACGACGACGGCCGGTGACATTCTGACCCGTTGGCACCGGCAGCGCGGCGAGAAGGTTTGGTACCTCACTGGTGTCGATGAGCATGGAACCAAGGTGCAGCGGGCTGCCGAGGCGGGCGGTGTCACCCCGCAAGCCTGGGTCGACCGGCTGGTCGAGGAGTCCTGGTTGCCGGTTCTGGAGACCGTCGATGCTGCTAACGACGACTTCATCCGCACGACCGACGACCGACACGTGGCGCGTGTCCAGAAATTCTGGGAAAAGGTTCGCGACAACGGTTTCGTGTATTCCGCCCCCTACGAGGGCCCCTACTGCGTGGGATGCGAGGAGTTCAAGCTCCCCGGGGACCTCATTGACGGGACCGGTGAGTACGAAGGGCAGCAGGTG
>CALKMY010000187.1 GCA_938091275.1 Candidatus Nanopelagicales bacterium
GGCAGGCCGCCATCGAGAACAGCCACCGCGTCGTGACCGATCCAACGCATCATCAGCCACACACGAGATGCCGCCATCAACCCGCGATCGGCGTCGTAGACCACCACCTGCGTTGTCTGCCCGATGCCCCACGATCGAACAGTGCGCTCGAAGTCTGCGGACGCAGGAAAGGGTCGACGGCCGGTGATGCCGTCGATGATCGGACCGCTGAGGTCGGTCACCAGGCTGGCTCGCTGAGCTCCGGGAATATGCGACTCGGCGAACGCCCGATCCCCCCAGTCTTCGTCGTCGAGATGGAAGCGGGCATCGAGGATGACTACGTCGGTCTCGGTGCGACACAGGTGATCGAGTTCGGATGCGGTGATCAATGTCTGGAATGGCACGTGGACGTTCCTACCCTTTCCTCGCTGATGGCAGTGCCCCCGATGATGTCCCTTCCTAGACTACGAGCATGGACTCTCCCGTGCGTATGAAACCCCGCAGCTTTCTGGTGACCGACGGACCTGACCGAGCGCCGAACAGGGGAATGTTGCGTGCGCTGGGGATGGATGACGACGACTTCACCAAGCCTCAGATCGGAATCGCCAACAGCTATAACCGCATCACGCCCTGCAATATGTCGCTTCGCGATGTTGCCGTATCGGTTGCACAAGGTGTCGAAGCCGGGGGTGGCTTCCCGATGGAGTTTGGGACGATCACGGTGTCGGACGTGATCTCGATGGGCCATGAGGGAATGCACTTCTCGCTTGTGAGTCGAGAGGTGATTGCGGATTCGGTAGAAACCGTCGTTCAGGCTGAACGTCTCGATGGGATGGTCACGCTGGCGGGATGCGATAAGTCCATTCCGGCCATGATGATGGCGGCCGGCCGACTCGATATCGCATCCGTGCTCTTGTACGCGGGCTCACTACTTCCCGGACACGTGCGTCTGACCGACGGCACCGAAGAGACCGTCAACATCGTGACAGCTTTCGAGGCCGTCGGTGCTCGCGCTCGCGGCTTGATGAGCGATGAAGACGTTGATCGAATCGAGCGAGCGGTATGTCCGAGCGCGGGAACGTGCGGCGGCATGTACACCGCCAACACAATGGCGAGCGCTGCTGAAGCGATGGGCCTGGCACTTCCTGGTTCGTCATCACCCCCCGCGGTCGATTCGCGACGGGACACCTTGGCGCGGCGCAGCGGTGAAGCGGTTATCGAGATGTTGCGACAAGACATCACGGCACGAGACATCATCACCAAGCAGTCTCTGGAGAACGCCATAGCCATCGTGATGGCACTCGGTGGTTCGACGAATGCTGTCCTGCACCTTCCGGCGATCGCGCACGAAGTCGGTGTCGATGTAGGAATGGACGATTTCCACCGGATCGGAGCCCGTGTGCCGCACGTCGCTGATCTCAAGCCCTTCGGGGAGTACTTGATGTTCGACCTCGACAAGGTCGGGGGTGTTCCCGTTGTGCTGAAGGCCCTACTGGAAGCGGGCTTGCTGCATGGTGATTGTCTGACGGTGACCGGCCGGACGATGGCTGAAAACCTCGCGGACATTGAGATTCCCGAACCTGACGGCACCGTCGTTCGACCGATCTCGTCACCGCTCGGGTCCACTGGAGGGATCACGATCCTCGGCGGCTCGCTCGCTCCCGAAGGAGCAGTAGTGAAGAACGCCGGTGTTCCCGTGGAGGTCTTCGAGGGAGTGGCGCGTGTGTTCGATCGTGAGCAGGCTGCCATGGATGCGCTCGAGGATGGCACCATCCAGGCTGGTGACGTCGTTGTCATTCGATACGAGGGCCCCAAGGGTGGTCCGGGTATGCGCGAGATGTTGATGATCACCGGTGCGATTAAGGGTGCGGGCTTGGGTAAGGACGTGCTGTTGATCACCGATGGTCGCTTCTCTGGTGGCACGACGGGTTTGTGTGTCGGTCACGTGTCCCCGGAGGCCGTCGATGGTGGCCCTATCGGGCTGCTGCGTGACGGTGACCGCATCGCGATCGATATCCCGAACAGGACGCTCGATGTGCTCGTCGATCCCGCGGAGATGAGCGAACGCCTTGCGTTGTTCGAACCGTTACCTCCGCGCTATGACCGAGGCGTGCTCGCGAAGTACGCCAAGTTGGTGGGCAGCGCCTCGAAGGGAGCCATCACGGGGTAGGCACCGAGAGTGCTGACCGGCCGTGAATCCTCAGGGTGCGGCGTCAACTATCGCGTCGATCCGCTCGGCGAGGGCAATATCGAGTCCGGTGACCCCGTGTGCCGAATGTGTCGATAAGCGGAAGGTGAGGTTCCTCCATCGGATGTCGATATCCGGATGGTGGTCCATCTCCTCGGCTACTTGGGCGATGGCGGCGACGTCGTCGATGCCGTGGAGGAAGGTCGGAGCCTTCACCTGGGCCACGAGGGCAGTGCCGTCGTAGCTCCAGCGGGGGTGCAGGCGGCAGAAGTCGTCGATGTGGTCATCGTCCAACAGATCGGCAGATGGTTCGGGCACGAAACGAGCCTCCTCGACGGGCGGTTCCTTAGTTAGCACCCGAGCCTGCCGGATTGCCCTGGCGGCCGCACGTGGGCGGGCTGACCGGGCGCCAGGGGTTGACGAGTGTCAGAGGTGGGGGCTACGGTCGTGTCTGGTTCGAACAGGTGTTCGAATACCTGGTAGGTCGGGTTGCTCGACACGAGGGTTATTCGGGCACATGCCTCATCGGACCAAGCACCTCGGATTCGCGGCCGGGGTGGGAGTTCTGTGGAACTCAACGAAACGGGCCCGTAGGCCGCTGAGGTTGCCTCGACCCCAGCCCCAGCGGCCGGGGTCCGTTTTGGAGTCGTGCACACGGGTCGAGCACGTGGGTCGAGAAAACCAGCACACGCATATAGAAGGGATCTTCGCGATGAACTCGACCCGCCCTGGGACCCGCCCTGGGACCCATTCTGGTGATGCGCTCCCCGCATCGAATCTCCGTGAGTTGACTATGACGCCGGTTGCCGCGGACGATTTGATCCACGGCGCTCAGCGCAGTTTGGCTCGTGCCGCGCTAGCGGGCACCCCGCACGAGCGATACGCCGCCGCACACCTTGCGGCCTTACGAGCTGCTGCCGCGGTTATCGCTGTTGTTGCCTCCCGGTCTTCTCAGGTGCGCGCCAACCGACCGGTGCGTCAGCAAGTGCGGAGCGCGTGGGTGGTGCTACGTGAGGTGTGTCCGCCGCTGTCGGAGTGGGCGGATTTCTTTGCCGCTGGCGCCCAGACCCGTGCCGCTGCCGAAGCCGGAATCCCGTGCGTCGGTGCGCGCGCAGCGGACGATCTCGTTCGCGATGCGCAGACGTTCCTGGCTCGAGTCTGTGACGTACTGGAGTTGGCCCATCAGCCAGCGCTCGATCTACGGCTGCGTGCCGTCGGTTAGGCGTGGGAGTCGCTTCACCACCGTTCGCCCACTTGCACGTAGCTTCCAGCCACTCACTTCGGTATGGCGCCACCTTGCCGGAGTTACTCGTGCAACGCAGTGCTGAACTTGGTCAGTCAATCGTCGCTCTTACCGACCGAGACGGCTTGTACGCGGCGGTCCGGTGGGTACGTGAGTGTTCCCGGCTCGGCATACGACCGGTACTCGGAGTGGATATCGCGGTCGAGGCAACCCAGGCGGCGCGGGTGCATCCGGACGTGCAGGCACGGACACCGGCGCGCGGGGGTCGGTGGATTGATGAGACACGTCCGCGAGTCCTTTTGCTCGCGACGGGTTCGCGAGGGTGGGCATCACTGTGTCGTCTTGTGAGCGCTGCACACATCGGCGATCACACCGCGCGCGGTGAACCGTGGGTGCCGTGGTCGGCGTTGCGCGAACACAGCGAGGGGATAGTCGTCATTCTCGGTGCGGACTCTGAGGTTGGTCGGTATCTCGCAGATGAGCGAGCGACTCTCGCTGAGGCGGCGACGCGGCCGTGGCGTGCGGTATTCGATCGGTATCTCGCTATCGGTGTTACGTCCCATCGGCAGCCGGGTTTTCCACTGCGTCGTCGACATCGATACTCCACAGCGACAGCAGCGCGCATGCTGGGATGGGCACGCGAGCAGCGGTTGCCTGCTGTTGTGACCAACGCGGTGCGATACGCCCATCCCGATCAAGCCGGTATCGCCGAAGTGCTAGATGCCTCTCGGTTGCTTGTGCCGTTGAGTTCGCCACGGCTCGAGCGCCAGCAGGGAGCTCACGCGTACGTGAAATCAGGGCAAGAAATGGCGGAGATCGCAGCGGAGATCGCCCACGCGTCAGGGGGACAAGACGAACGTGGCGGGCAACGCCTACTAGAAGACACATGGCATCTCGCGCAGTACTGCGCACTCGACTCCGGGCGAGATCTGGGCCTGGGGGAGGTTTTCGTTCCCGAACTCGACGTGCTGCTGGGAAGGGAGATTCCCGACGCGGTTGCAGAGGCTGCGACTTTATTGCGCCACCGATGTGCCGCAGCGATACCTGACCGCTACTCGAAAGACGAAAGAAGCCAAGCCGAACATCGACTCGACGCCGAACTGCGAACCATCACAAGTCTCGGGTTTTCCGGGTATTTCCTCACCGTCGCCGAAGTGGTCGACATGGTTCGAGACCGAGGAATACGGGTGGCTGCGCGTGGCTCCGGCGCTGGAAGTCTCGTTACCCATCTCTTGGGAATCAGTGGCGTTGATCCCATTCGGCACGGATTGTTGATGGAGCGGTTCTTGTCACCGCTTCGGCGAGTGCTCCCGGATATCGATATTGATGTTGAATCAGCCCGACGATTGGAGGTCTACGACCTCATTCGCGATCGATTCGGTGACGATCGGGTTGCAAGCGTCTCGATGATGGAGACCTATCGCGTACGACATGCCGTTCGAGATGTGGGTGCCGCACTCGGTATGGACGTGGGAGAAGTCGATGCATTCGCAAAGGCGTTTCCGCATGTTCGTGCTCGACAAGCTCGCAGTGCGCTGAGCGATCTTCCTGAATTACGGAACTCTCACATAGGACAACTCGCGAATGATGGACAGCTCGATCATTTCCTCGACCTCGTCGAAGGCCTCGATGGGTTACCCCGAGATATCGCCATGCACCCGTGTGGCGTGGTCCTCTCCGATGCCACGCTGCTCGATCGAACCCCCGTGGAGAGCAGTGCCGCGGGCTATCACATGAGTCATTTCGATAAACACGATGTCGAGCACATGGGCCTACTCAAACTCGATGTCCTCGGGGTTCGAATGCAGTCGGCGATCGCGCACGCAATCGCCGAGGCCGAGAACAACACGGGGGAGAGCATCGAACTTGATGATCGTCAACTTGATGATCCGAAAACCTTCGAGCTCATCCGATCGACCAAGACCTTGGGATGCTTCCAAATCGAGTCACCGGGTCAACGTGAACTTCTTGGCAAGTTCGCACCCGATCGTTTCTCTGATCTGATCATCGACATATCGCTGTTTCGCCCAGGACCGGTCAAATCAGACATGGTGACGCCATTCCTTATGGCTCGGCAAGGGTGGTGTGCCCCGGAGTACCCGCACTCCGATCTTGAATCGATATTGCATGAGACCTATGGAGTGGTGGTATTCCACGAGCAAGTGCTGCGCATCATCGCAACTATGACGGGATGTTCTCTCGCCGAAGCCGACGAGTGCCGACGCAGTATGGGATCACCGGACGGGCAAGACGATGTCCGGGCGTGGTTCTACCCGACCGCCATCAACCACGGTTACGACGTTCCGACTGTCGAGCGAGTGTGGGAGATTCTTCGGGCATTCGCGTCCTTCGGCTTCTGCAAGGCGCACGCAGCAGCCTTCGCGCTCCCCACGTATCAATCCGCATGGCTCAAGGCGCACTATCCAGCGGCCTTCTATTGCGGAATATTGACGCACGATCCGGGTATGTATCCCAAAAGGCTCCTACTCGACGACGCACGAGTGCACGGAATCCGAGTGCTAGGTATCGACGTCAATATTTCGGGTGACGCCTATCGAGTGGAGGGAACGGACGCACAAGCTATTCGAGTTCCCCTGACCGAAGTAGCGGGTATTAGTGAGCATGAAGTCCAAAGGCTGATCGATCGGCGCCCTTTCTCCTCGCTCTCCGACGCGATAGGGCGAGCAGAGTTGTCACGACCCGTGGCGGAAAACCTGGTGGTGACAGGGGCATTCGACGCATTGCATCCCGCACCCGTTACTCGACGAGATCTGTTGCTGCAGGTCGCGGATATCGACAGGCACACACGGTCGACGGGTATCGATACGCAGTTGTCATTCGATCTCCTCGGATCAACAGCTGAATGCGTTCCGATTACAGGACTACCGGAAATGAAAGCAAGTGACCGAGTTCGATCGGAGATGTCGGTCCTGGGTTTGGACGTCAGCGCCCATGTGGTGGATTTCTACAAGGATCTATTGAGCGAGATGCGCGCCACTGCTGCCTGCGATCTACTGAAGCAAAGATCCGGTAGTGACGTATGGGTCGCCGGTGTCAAAGTCGCAATTCAAAGTCCCCCCGTGCGTAGTGGGCGGCGAGTGATCTTCGTAACCCT
>CALKMY010000188.1 GCA_938091275.1 Candidatus Nanopelagicales bacterium
TCCAGGACAAAAGACCCCGACCCGGTCGACTTCTCCACCGGATCTGTCGGGCTCGGGCCCGCGGCCCCATTGTTTGCCGCCGCGACGCGTCGCTACGTCGATGCACACTTCGGGGATCGGCCTCCCGCGCGCTACATCGCCATGGTCGGTGACGCTGAACTCGATGAAGGCAACATCTGGGAGGCGATCGCCGATCCGGCCACCCAGGGTCTGGGCAACGTTATGTGGGTGGTCGACTTCAACCGGCAATCGTTGGACCGAGTGGTTCCGGGGGTGCGCCTCGAGCAATGGACCGGACACTTCGAGTCCGCCGGCTGGCACGTCATCGAACTCAAGTACGGCAAGAAACTTCGCCGCGCTTTCGCGATGCCCGGTGGCGATGCGCTCAGGTCATGGATAGATGAGATGTCCAATGAGCAGTATCAGTCGCTCTTCGGACTCGCTCCCGCTGAGGTTCGACAACGCTTTTTGGAAAACGCCCCCGAGGCGGTGCATCAATTCTTCTCCGGCATGGACGACCACCAGATGGCCGATTTGGTCAAGGATCTCGGTGGCCATGATCTTGAATCGCTTGCCGACGCTTTCGTCGCCTGCGACAAAGAGGGAGATCGACCGAGCGTTGTCTTCGCCTACACAATCAAGGGATGGGGCCTGCCGATGGCGGGTAACCCCCGCAACCACTCGGCGCTGTTGACCCCTGAGCAGATCGATGACTTCCGACGCGCGGTGAAGTTGACCGAAGAAGACGAGTGGGACCGCTTTGATGCCGGGTCTGCAGAAGGCATCGTGTGCAACGAGCGGCGCGAGGTGCTGCACCGACCACCGACGTCAGCGCACCTGGACATCGAGGTTCCCTCCCAGGTGGGCGTTCGATCCTCAAAACCCATGAGCACTCAAGAGGCGTTCGGTCGCATCATGGTGGAACTAGCGCGCGACGATTCGCTGCGCCCCTACGTGGTCACTACCGCTCCCGACGTCGCGACGAGTACGAACTTGGGTGGCTTCATCAACAAGGTTGGCGTGTTCAGTCCGGTGGAGAAGCGCCTGTGGTCCGAGGACCCGGTGATGAAGTGGGCAGAAGGCCCGCAAGGCCAACACATCGAACTGGGCATCTCAGAGATGAATCTGTTCTTGCTGCTCGGCCAATTGGGGCTTTCGTGGGATCTGTCCGGTCAACCACTCATTCCCATCGGAACCGTGTATGACCCATTCGTCCTTCGCGGCCTGGATGCCTTCATCTATTCGGTGTACTCCGGATCGCGGTTCATCGTTGCGGGAACGCCCAGTGGCGTGACTCTGGCACCCGAGGGTGGCGCGCATCAATCCACCATCACACCGAGCGTGGGGCTGGAGCTTCCGAACGTCACGTACATCGAACCCACCTACGGTGCTGCCCTCGATTGGCTGCTGTGTGATGCCGTCGGTCGTATCGCGGCTGGGAACACCGATGCGCAGACCGCCGCGCCGTTCGACGATGGCGCCTACTACTTCCGGCTCACCACCCGACCTATCGACCAGAGCGCCTTCGCGACCGCACGGGAGCGACTCGGCGAGCCGGTGCTTCGTCGTCAGGTTCTGTCCGGTGGGTACCGATTGATCGACGCGTTCACTACCTACGACGATCTCGGGCGTTTTCGGGAGGAAGGTCACTCGGTGCCTGTGGTGCATCTGGCAGCCACGGGGGCGGTCATGCCAGAAGTCCTCGAAGCATCCGACGAGCTGGCAGAAGAAGGCATTGCTGCGCACGTCATCGACATCACGAGCGCCGATCGCTGGTATCGAGCCTGGCAGCGCACTCTGCGACAAGGGGTACGCACCGCCACCACCCCGAGCGTGCCGGGAGCACTCAGGGGTGCTTTCCCCGATCGTGCGCCCATCGTCACCATCCACGATGGGGCGAGCCACTCGCTTGCGTGGCTTGGCTCGGCGATGGGAGTGGCCGCGGTCAGCCTCGGGGTCGACAGTTTTGGGCAGAGTGGAACCGTTCCGGATCTGTACCAACTGTTCGATTTGACTCCAGGATCCATCGTCAACGCCGCTTTGGGTGTGCTCGAAGTGCAGTCATGACAGCACGTTCGCGGAGAGCGCAGGCCCGCTCGTCGGGGGTGCGGACGGCAGCCCCGGTGATGCTGGCGAAACCCATCGAAACTCGGTACCAGTTCAGCTGTCAGGCCAGCAGCGAACAGCTGTTCCCCGCGAGCAAACGCGTAATCCTTTGATCACTGTTTGCCCCGCGCGGATTGCGCGTGTCGAAGTTCTAGAAGATTCGACAATCGGTGAATTCACGTCCAGAAGCTTCGGCGGTACCAGTAAGGTGTGAAAGGCCCCGAACGAGGACATTCACAGTACCCATGGCGAAAAGATCGTTAGTCCAGATCATTCGTGAGGAGAAGTTTCTCCTGATCGGCGCATCGTTCTTAGTTGCACACTCTGCCGCGGGGTTTCTCACGGCCGTGATCAGTGATCTGATCATGCCTCCCATCAGTGAAGCCCTTGGTGAGAGCGATTGGACCACGGCCGCTGTCGAGGCCGGGCCAATTTCCCTGAAATGGGGGGACTCGCTGGGCACCGGGTTGCACCTCGTGGTGGTTTTGCTCATTGGGGCCCTCATCTTCCGACACTTGAAAAAAGAAGAAGCTCCGGCACCAACAAAGAGGAGAAAAGGGTTACGACCGACTCCGCGAAAGGCTTCACGACCGACTCGAACTCAAAGGCCCACCTTCAGTGGCAAACCCTGAGACTGCTGCTCACTGCGTAGGGCACGCGTGACGTCACTGGACCCCGCTCAGCGTGCGGGGCTGAAAGCGCCGAGGAATTTCGATGGCGTACTCTCGCAAGAACGGCGCCCGCCGTGGATAGCTCGCGGGAGCGACTTTCCTCGAATCGGGCGGGTGTGGGTCAGGTAGAAAGGACGACGTGGTGTCGGCTCTTGTGTGGTGGGCGATCCCTCTCGCCATCACGGCCCTGGCCATCGCCCTCGTCGCGTTGAGATCCCGGGTCGCTGAGCCGGAACCGGACCCGATGGCCGAGCGTCTGCGACTTCGCGAAGCGATGGAACGATCGTCGCGCCCGGCGAAGCGTTCCTCGCGTCGCTCCCCGGATAACCCGCGCTAGTGGCACGTCGGATACCGGGCCCGCGGGAATGGCGGGAGCACGTTCACGGCATGGGTCCTCGTGCCCGTGTCGCGCTCGTGAGCGCGATATCGCTGGCTGCCTTGGTGACGGTGGCACTGCTGTTGCCGGTGCCGTACGTGAAACTCGCACCCGGACCGACCTTCAACGTGATCGGTGAATCGGACGGAGAGCCCTTCCTGTCTATCACCGGCACGACGACGTACCCGGTCAGTGGAAATTTAGATATGACCACCGTGCGCGAGTCGGGCGGGCCTCGAGGCGGGCTGACGTTCGTCGAAGCCATCGGAGCCTGGTTCAGCACCGCCGATGCGGTGGTGCCTCGCGAACTCATCTACCCGGATGACATCACCGGCGACGAAGTGCGCCAGCGGCAGGCTCGCCTGTTCAGCACCTCCGAGTCCGACGCCGTCGGCGCCGCCTTGAACTATCTGGAGATTCCTGCAACCACCGAAGTGGTCCTCACGGCCGTGTTCGACGACGCG
>CALKMY010000189.1 GCA_938091275.1 Candidatus Nanopelagicales bacterium
GCAGATTTCGGCCCAGGACCGCCGAGACGCACAACTGGCGACGCTGTCCTTGGCGGCATCGAAGGGCGTCGTGGCTGTGCACGAGATGGGTGGGCCGACGATTGGGGGAGCGGAGGATCTACGGACCTTCCTCGAGGTAGCAGCCGACAACACCGGGCCCAAGGTCACGGGTTACTGGGGCGAACTCGCATCCGAGGGTGGGATCGAACTGGCCCGAGAGCTCGGTGCCCATGGCGTCGGCGGGGATCTGTTTGTCGATGGTTCACTCGGCTCGCATACGGCGGCATTAAATGAGCCCTACTGCGATGCGGCTGACACGCGCGGTGTTTTGTATCTGTCGGAGGACGACATCGCCGACCACCTGGTGGAGGCCACCCGGGCCGGCATCCAAGCCGGCTTCCACGTCATTGGTGACGCAGCCTGCGCAGCCGTGGCTGCCGGCTTCCGCCGAGCTGCGAGCATTGTCGGCGAACAGATGCTGCGAGCGCGTCGACACCGGCTCGAGCATGCTGAGATGTTGTCCGACGCTGATATCGCCACAGTGATCGACCTGGGAGCCTGTGTGAGCATGCAACCGATGTTCGATGAGTTGTGGGGTGTGCCCGACGGCATGTACGCCTCACGCCTAGGCGACGAGCGGTCCGGTTCGATGAATCGCTTCGCAACGATCGTCGGCGCCGGTGGGCACCTAGCTCTGAACTCCGATAGTCCGGTGACGCCCATCGATCCATGGTCCATCGTGCGCGCTGCAACACGCCATACGACGCCGGACGAGCGCATCACCGCACGAGCCGCGTTCGCGGCGGCAACCAGAGGGGGGTGGCGTGCCGTCGGCGATTCCCAGGCGGGAGTTATTTCCGTGGGAGCGCCCGCACACCTGGCCGCCTGGCGTGTCGACGAACGCGACGTGCACGTACCCGATAGCAGGGTTGCGGATTGGTCGACCGATCCCCGTTCGGGAACACCCGGGCTTCCCGTCCTGACGGGCGAGCTACCCGAGTGCCTGGCCACCTGGGTGGACGGTGACGTTGTTTTCGGTGGCGACTTCGTTCAGGCATCCCATGGGTGAACCAGATTCCCGCGCGCGACTCGGTGTTCTCGCCGCTGTTGCGATCGCTGCGGTCTCCGGCGTCGTCACCGCTGTGGCGTTCGCTCCCATCGGCTGGTGGCCGCTGGCTTTCGTGGGAGTACTGGGTGTACTCGCAGTGCAATGGCGAACGCGAAGCAGACGCGGTGCGCTGACGGGTTTCGTCTACGGGCTCACCTTCTTTCTTGTTCTGCTGGCGTGGATGACCGTCATCGGCATAGACGCGTGGATCTTGCTCTCCGCCTACTGCGCCTTGTGGAATGCCGCTCTTGGGGCGCTGGTGGCGCCGCTGAGTCGGCTCCGCGGTTCGGTGCTGTGGGTCCCCTCGGCGTGGGTCGTCATGGAAGCGCTGCGCGGCCGCATTCCTATAGGTGGTTTTCCGTGGGGAGAGATCGCCTTCTCGCAAGGTAACTCGCCGGTGGGTGCGCTTACCGGGATCGCGGGCATGGCCGGCGTGACCTTTCTGGTCGTAGCACTCGCGGTACTCACCGTCGAGGGGATCCGGAATCGCCGCTTTCTCCCCGTCGCGCTCGTTTCGGCGGCAATCATCGTCGCGATCATCGTGATCCCGCGCCCGCTAACGGTTGGCGGAGAAGGGTCCACGGCAACGGTGGCCGTCGTGCAGGGGGGAACACCCGGAACGGGCATGGACGCCATGTCGGAAGACCGAGTAGTACTGCTCAATCATGTGGAGCAAACGCTGGCACTCTCGGCTGCCGTCGATGCTGGCACCGAGCCGCAACCGGATTTTGTGGTGTGGCCAGAGAATGGCTCCGATATTGATCCGTTTCGCGATCCATCGGCTGCAGCCCTGATTGATGAGGCAGTGCAGGCGATTGGCGCACCGGTGCTTGTCGGTGCGGTGCTTTCCACCGAGGATCCGACCAAAGTCGAGAATGCCGGAATCGTGTGGGATCCCGTATCCGGACCGGGCGAACGCTACGTCAAGATGCACCCCGTGCCCTTCGGGGAGTTTCTCCCGTTCCGTGATCAGCTGACGCCCTTGATTGGACGCTTCGACCGTGTGCCGCGGGACTTTGTGCGAGGTACCGAGCCGGGGGTGTTGACCATCGGGGGAGTGGTGGTGGGCGACGCCATCTGCTTCGAGGTCGCCTACGACGACGTTTTCACCTCGGTGATCGCCGGGGGCGCAGAAGTGATCACCGTGCAGACCAACAACGCCACCTATCAGGGCACCGGACAGCCAGTCCAACAATGGGATATCGAGCGGCTCAGGGCACTCAATACAGGAAGAGCCGTCGTCGTCGCCTCCACTAGCGGCATTAGCGGATTTATTGCGCCTGATGGGACGGTGCAGCGCCAACTCGGCGAAGGTGAGACCGGGTACCTGGTGTCCGAAGTGCCGCTCAGTACTGGTCGGACCCCCGCGTCACTGTTGGGCGCGACGCCGGAGATCGCCGCTGGCGTGGCGATGCTGATTGGTGTGGGACTTGCTATCTATGTGCGTCGGCGCCGGGCCGGGTCGTAGCGCAGTCCGGTGATCCCTGCGCGTTCGGTGCACTCGTTACTCTGGGGGAGTGCCCGATGCGCCCGATGACCTCGATGCGCCCGACGACCTCGGGCATGTTCTCGTCATCGTTCCGACGTACAACGAACGAGAGTCCTTGCCGCAGATCACGGCCCGCATTCGAGCGAGCGTCCCCTTCGCACACATCCTGATCGCCGACGACAATTCGCCCGACGGGACCGGAGCGATCGCCGACTCGCTGGCGGCCGCGGATGATCACATTCACGTCATGCACCGAGCGGCCAAAGCTGGTCTTGGAGCGGCGTACATCGCCGGGTTCACCTGGGGACTCGAACGCGACTTCGATGTTCTCGTCGAAATGGATGCCGACGGGTCGCACCAACCCGAGCAGCTGCACCGTCTGTTGGACGCGTTGGTGGACGCCGACCTCGTATTGGGCTCGCGGTGGATAGCCGGTGGTGGAACACAGAATTGGTCGAAGGGTCGAGAGGTTCTGTCTAAGGGCGGTAACACCTACGCCCGTGTCATGCTGGGTATTCCTTTGCATGATGCGACGGGCGGTTACCGGGCATTCCGCGCGCGCACACTCCGTGGCATTGATCTGGCAAGTGTCGCGTCGCAGGGCTACTGCTTCCAGGTGGACCTTGCCTGGCGAGCGGTGCAACGTGGTTTCGTCGTAAAGGAGGTTCCCATCACGTTCGTGGAGCGTGCCGCCGGGACCAGCAAGATGAGCAGAGCGATTGTTGTCGAAGCCTTGTGGCGGGTTACCGAATGGGGAGTGCAGTCCCGGGTCAACAGCGTTCGCCAACGGCTGCGCGGTGGAGACGGGTCATAGTTATCGTGCGCTTCAGAACTCGTCTGATCGTTTTCGGTTACCCCCTAGGGGAATTTCTGCTCCTGTGGTTGATCGCGAGCGTCATTGGCTGGGGGTGGGCCCTCATCGGGATTCTTCTGAGCATTCCCATCGGCATTGCGGTGATGCGCAACGCGAGCGCGGGCGCCCGGGTTGTCCTGCAGGAGTCAGATCCTGAGCGTGCGCTGGAGCGGGTGGGTTCCAGTGCGGGACTGTTCTTGGCGGGGCTCTGCTTCCTGGTGCCCGGCTACGGATCG
>CALKMY010000190.1 GCA_938091275.1 Candidatus Nanopelagicales bacterium
GTGATCATTTCGTGGCTAGGAGATCCACGGCAACCTTTGGCTCTCGTGGTGGGCCTGGTGCTGCTGGGGATCGGAGCGTGGCTCACCGTTAGCCGCCGGCGCACGCGGCGCATCGTCGGAGCGATCCTCGCTGTGCTCGGGGTCGCGTTCTTGGTGTGGACACTTCTACGAGACGTTCCCGCACTACTGACCATGATCGCGCTGATGATCGGCGCCGTCGCCCTCGGCCTGACCGCTCTGTCTCGATCAGCCGACGATGACGCCCCGGCGCAAGCGTGGACACCATCACGACCAGTGTTGATCTGCAATCCGAAATCCGGCGGCGGAAAAGTCGTTTCCTTCAACATTGCCGAACAAGCCCGAGCACGGGGTGTCGAGGTGGTGACCCTTCACGAGGGCTTGGACCTCGAAGAACTGGCGCGAGATGCCATTGCCCGCGGGGCGGATTGCCTCGGGATGGCGGGAGGAGACGGTTCGCAAGCGCTCGTTGCCGCCGTCGCCGTCGAGCACGGTATTCCTTTCGTCGTTATCAGCGCGGGCACACGCAACCACTTTGCCCTGGATCTCGGTCTGGATCGAGACAAGCCGGATTCGGGATTGGTTGCTTTCACCAACGGTGTCTTGCGAACGATCGACTACGCGACCGTGAATGGCAAGCTTTTTGTGAACAACGTGTCTTTCGGCCTCTACGCCTCGATCGTTGAGAACGACTCCTACCGCGATGCGAAACTTCAGACGACACTTGATGTGCTGCCCGAGGTGCTGGCGGCGGATAAGGACCCGTACGACATGCACTTTCGTCTTCCGTCCGGCGAAGAAGTGTCAGGGTCGATCGTTCTCCTGGTTTCCAATAATCCATACATCACCGACGGCCTCCTCGGCATCGGCCAACGACCGACATTAGACAGCGGTCAACTTGGCGGACTGGTGATCACAGGCCCGACAGCCGCAACCCCCACCACGCCATCAGACGAATCAACCGAGTCACGAAGCCGCGGAGGACTTCAACGCTTCACCGCGACCGAGTTACAGGTCACGTCGCCGAGCCCCGAGATCGCCGTGGGCATTGATGGTGAAACGGTGCACGTATCCACCCCCGTGGGACTGGTGAGCCATCCGAAAGGCCTCACCATGCTGGTCCCACCCGACAGCATCCATGTCGCACGGGTGCGCTCCCGCGAGGCGGAAGGTCTCGCTGGCATTTGGCGGATAGCGCTGGGCAAGGTGTAACCCGTCCCCAACACGGAGCGAACGTTGATGCCGAGGTCATTCGTCTCCCCCCACGCCCGTGGAAGACTCCATCCTCGTGGCGAGCAATCACCTATTCGACGCGATACCTCCCAATCGGTGGAAGGCGATCGCAGTCTCCGCCCTCCGGGTGACCATCGGCCTGGGCTTCATGTGGTGGTTATACAGCCTCGTGCCGAAAGACGTCGACGAGCGCATCTTCATTCCTGGGGTGCTCCTTCTCGCGGGCATCGCGCTCTACATCTGGTTCGTCAAGAAGGAAATCGAACGAATCTTGGGATCCCGGTACCCGGAAGTTCTTGCCGTCGAGGGCCTCATTCTGAGCGCCGCGCTCTTCCTGGTGATCTTCGCAACCATCTACCTGGTTATTGACGGGCTCAATCCTGGGTCGTTTACCGAACCGCTTTCCCACTTGTCTTCGCATTATTTGACTCTCACCATTTTGTCCACCGTTGGCTTTGGGGATATCACCGCCGTGACGGATCAAGCTCGGCTGGCGGTGATGATTCAAATGGCACTGACACTCTGCTTCTTGGCTGTCACTATTCGGGTCTTCTCCTGGGCTACGAAGAGAGCGCTGGCGCGACGCCACGGACCCGACGCGTCGACTCAGCACAACTGACCACGTCTACTTCTCATGAATACTCCTCGCCCCTTCGCTCAGGTGGACGTCTTCACCGCTAAGCCGACTCTCGGTAATCCCGTCGCCGTCTTACTCGACGGGGCAGGGTTGACGACACAGCAGATGCACGCCTTCACCGAGTGGACGAATCTGTCCGAAGCCACCTTCATCGTGCCGGCAACAGATCCATCAGCCGACTACGCCGTGCGAATCTTCTGCCCCGGACGCGAACTCCCCTTCGCCGGCCACCCGACCTTGGGAACATGCCATGCATGGTTGGAAGCCGGCGGCGAGCCGGTCAACGACCACATCGTGCAGGAGTGCGGAGCCGGTCTGGTGCGAATACGGCGCACGCCGGACGGCGCTTTGAGTTTCGCGGCGCCACCGCGCAATCGCACCGGACCTCTTGAGGACGACGTCTTGGATGAAACCGTTCGTGGGCTGCATTTGTCTCCGGATGCCGTGGTCGACCACCAGTGGTGCGACAACGGACCCGGCTGGCGCGGCCTGCTCCTTCGCTCTACCGAGGATCTGCATTCTGTATCTCCCGACCCAGAGCTTCTGTCACACGCCGATGTCGGACTCATCGCCCCGAGTTCAACAGAAACCGACTTTGAAGTGCGGGCCTTCTTTCCCGGCAACCAAGGGATCACCGAGGATCCGGTGACCGGCTCGCTCAATGCAGCGCTCGGCCAGTGGCTCATCGGTGCCGGGCTCGCACCGGATTCCTACACCGCACTTCAAGGTCGCGCACTCGGTCGTCGTGGACTAATTTCCGTCGAAAGGCACCTCGACGACGTGTGGGTCGGGGGAAGAACGGTGACAGTGATCGACGGGACGGTGTCGTTGTGATTCTCGACGGGGGAATGGGACACCTCCTGCGGCGCAATGGAGTCGACATCTCCGGGCCCATCGGCACGATGGAACGCTTCCGCGGCGTTGCACGAGCGAACCGTGACTCTCCCGACATCGTTCTCCACTCTCACCTTCAGTTCCTGCGTTCCGGCGCCGACGTCATCACCACCAATACCTACGCCTGTGTGCCCGCTGC
>CALKMY010000191.1 GCA_938091275.1 Candidatus Nanopelagicales bacterium
CATCGAGGGCCAACCCGGAGCAGCGGCCGCGGTCATCGAATCCCTGCGCGGAAAGTGGGCCGTCACACCTGCGGTCGCCGTCAACCGCAACCAGGACATGGTCTCCCGAGTGATCGGCAAGCCCGGGGTGATCTTGGTGTCTGAAGGTGCGCCGACCCGGGTTGGTCACATGCTCACCAGTGAGCGCAAGAAGACCGCTCGGTGGGTTCCCGACATCCCGATCTATGAGGTTCAAATCGGAGACGAGGAGGGTCAGATCACGCTACGGCAGATCCAAAAGACCCTCGGCAAACTGCCCAAGAACCTGCGCGGAAGCGAAGTGACCGAGGTCCGTCGTCGGCTGGAAGCGATCGGGAACGCCCAACAATCCATGCCCATCCCCAAGGGCCCGATGCCGACCAGTCCTCGCCAGGTGCGGCGGCAGCGCCGTTAAACAGCACGCCGCTAGAAAACGCGCCGTGAGGGAACGCGCCGTTAGCTAGCCCCCACCCGAACGACCCGGGTGTGCGCGAGTCGGTCGTGCACCCCTCGTCCATCGTCGTCGTAGACCACGGCGGGGATGACCAGGCAGATCAATAGCGTCCGCACGAGTACCCGCCACAGCGGCACCCGCCCACCGTCAATGGACACCACCCGTAGCCTCACCAGCCGCTGCCCGAAGGACGCCCCCGTCAGCCAGGTGAGCACCGTGATCTCCACGATGAACACCGCCAGCGTGGCGAGCATGGAGCCGTTGGAGCCGTACGGGAACTGGGGGAAGGCCAGGAGAGCCACCAGAACGCTGGCGAACCAGTCAATAAGGAAGGCAACAACACGTCGTCCGAACCACGCGCGCTGCTCCTCCACAGCCCCAGCGTAGGAGGCCGGACGGTTAACACTCCCGAAACAGTTGAGATACCGGCCGGACACGCCCTGTCCCTAGTTTCAGAGGTAATCCGGCGGCACAGGGCCGCCGAGCGAGGCGATGCACGCAAGTGCAGGAGGTAGAAATGTTCAGCAATGCTGACGAAGTTCTGAAGTTCGTCCAGGACAACGGGGTGGAATTCATCGACGTGCGATTCGTCGACCTGCCCGGAATCATGCAGCACTTCAACGTCCCGGCGAGTTCGTTCGGGACCGGTGCTTTCGAGGACGGCCTGATGTTCGATGGCTCGTCGATTCGCGGCTTCCAGTCGATCCACGAATCCGACATGAAGCTGATCCCGGACCCGGCCACCGCATATCTCGATCCTTTCCGTTCGGCCAAGACGTTGGTCATGAACTTCACGATCCGCGATCCCTTCACCAACGAGCCGTACAGTCGCGACCCACGCAACGTCGCCGCGAAGGCTGAGGCGTACATCGCCTCGACCGGTATCGCAGACACGGCGTACTTCGGTCCGGAAGCCGAGTTCTACGTCTTCGACGATGTCCGCTTCGAGACCAACCAACATTCCGGCTACTACTTCATCGACTCCATCGAAGGCGCCTGGAACACCGGTCGCGTCGAAGAGGGAGGAAACCGCGGGTACAAGACCCGTTACAAGGGTGGTTACTTCCCCGTTCCCCCGGTCGATCACTACGCCGACCTCCGCGACCAAATGGTTTCAACGCTGCTGCAGGTGGGACTGCAGGTCGAGCGCTCTCACCACGAAGTCGGCACCGCCGGCCAGGGCGAGATCAACTACCAGTTCAATTCGCTGCTGCACGCGGCCGACGACGTCATGCTCTTCAAGTACATCGTCAAGAACGTCGCCTGGGCGAACGGCAAGACCGCCACGTTCATGCCGAAGCCTCTGTTCAACGACAACGGCTCCGGTATGCACTGTCACCAGTCGCTATGGAAAGACGGGCAGCCGCTGTTCTACGACGAGATGGGCTACGGCGGATTGTCCGACACCGCCCGCTGGTACATCGGCGGTCTTCTGGCCCACGCACCCTCGGTACTCGCGTTCACCAACCCAACGGTCAACAGCTACCACCGACTCGTGCCGGGCTTCGAAGCTCCCGTCAACCTCGTCTACTCCGCACGCAACCGCTCCGCCGCGGTGCGTATTCCGGTCACGGGTAATTCCCCGAAGGCCAAGCGCGTGGAGTTCCGCGTGCCAGACCCGTCCAGCAATCCCTACCTCGCCTTCTCCGCACTCGTGATGGCCGGACTCGATGGCATCAAGAACAAGATCGAGCCGATCGCCCCGGTGGACAAGGACCTGTATGAGTTGCCGCCGGATGAGTTGGCGAACATCCCGACCGTTCCGGACTCCCTCACGGGATCTCTCGATGCTCTCGAGGAAGACAACGAGTTCCTCCAGGCCGGCGGAGTCTTCCCCGCCGATCTCATCGAGACATGGATCGACTACAAGCGGACCAACGAGGTGGACCCGATCCGTCTGCGTCCGCACCCGCACGAGTTCGAGATGTACTACGACATCTGATCCCACTCGACTCCCTCCGCGTCGATTCGCCTCGCGCGCCTGGGAAACGCAGAAGCCCCGGATTCGTCCGGGGCTTCTGTCGTGTTCGCCTACTGCTCGCCGTAGAAGACTCGCTCGGTGACCGAGCGTGCCCGTCGCGTCGTGCGCAGATACTCATCCTTGAGTTGATTTCCATCGCTGCCGTAGTGACGAAGGACGGCGGCGAGAGCCGAGAGTTCACCCACGTCACTCGGGAGTGAATCACCCGGTCGCGCCTTCACCAGCATGATTGCGTTCCGAATCGCCGTCGCGAGTAGCCAGGCTTCCCGAAGCGTTCGGGCATCCGCGCCGGTCAACAGCCCCACCTCGACGCATGCCTGCAGCCCGTCGAGTGTGGTCGTCGTTCGCAAGGCCGCGTGTTGCCCGGCGTTCTCCATCTGTAGTAACTGCACCGTCCACTCGACATCGGACAGTCCGCCGCGACCAAGCTTGGTGTGAACGGTCGGGTCGGCGCCTCGCGGCAATCGCTCCGCCTCCATGCGGGCCTTCAGCCGGCGGGCTTCGCGCACGGCCCCGAGATCGAGCCCGTCCGCTGGCCAGCGCAGGGGATCGATGAGGTCGGTGAACGCCTGACTGAGTTCCTGCGGTCCGGCAATGGGCAAGGCGCGTAGCAGCGCTTGCGCCTCCCATGGTGACGACCACCGTTCGTAGTAGGCCGCATAGGACGCCAGTGATCGCACGAGCGGTCCTGCCTTGCCTTCCGGTCGTAGGTCCGCATCGAGGTCCACGGGAGGGTCACTCGAGGCGGACATCAGCAGCGATCGCAGTTCTTCCGCGATTGAGGTGGCTTGTCGTCCCGCGTCGATTTCGTCCGATCCCTGCCGGGGTTCGTGGACAAACATCACATCCAGGTCGCTGCTGAAGCCGAGTTCGCAACCACCGAAGCGGCCCATGGCGATCACGCCGACATCGGTGAGTTGCTGCCCATCACCCACAACGGATCGGGTCGCCACGCTCAGCGCGCTATCCACGGTGACACGGGCGATGGCCGACAGTGCATCCCCCACCTCACGGACGTCGATGGTGTCTGACAGGTCAGCAACGGCGATGCGGAAGAGCTCCCGACGACGCAGGCTTCGAATGGCAGCCACCGCGGCAATGGGCTCGTCTTGCCGTTGCACGAGCGCCGCCGCCTCGGTGGCGAGTGAGGCTTCGCTTCGCGGCCGAAGCTCCTCATCATCGGCGAGCATCCGCACCGACTCCGGTGCCTGCAAGAGCAGGTCGGTTGCGTATCGACTCGCCGACATCATGAACGCGAGCCGTTCAGCCGCAGCGGATTCGTCCCGCAGAAGCCGCAGGTACCACGGTGTGGCACCCAGTGCGTCGCTGACTTGCCGGAAGCCCAGCAGCCCCGCATCGGGATCGGGGCCGTCGGCAAACCACCTCAGCATGACCGGGAGCAGTGTTCGTTGAATGGCTGCCCGTCGCGACACACCACTGGTCAGCGCCTGCAGGTGGCGAATCGCCCCGGCCGGGTCGGAGTACCCGAGAGCCTCAAGCCGCTCTTGAGCCGCCTGAAGGGACAGTCGTGCTTCTCCGGCTTCCAGCCGCGCGACAGAGGCCAGCAACGGCCGGTAGAAGAGTTTCTCGTGCAGGCGACGAACTTGGCGCTGGTGTGATTTCCATTGATCGATGAGTTCGCGGACCGGTTCGCTTCGCAACCCGATGGAGCGCGCGAGAACCCGTAACTCCGCGTCGTCTTCGGGCAGCGTGTGTGTTCGCCGCAATCGACGCAGTTGCAAGCGGTGCTCAAGTGTGCGCAGGAATCGGTAGGCGTCGCCGAGTGCCGATGCGTCCCCCCGGCCGACGTACCCCCACGTAGCGAGCGCCTCCAAAGCAACGAGAGTCGTGGCACTGCGCAGCATCACGTCGCTGCGACCGTGCACGAGTTGCAGCAACTGAACCGAGAACTCAACGTCGCGCAAGCCGCCGGGGCCTAGCTTGATTTCCCGTTCGGCGATGTCCGCCGGGATGTGATTCTCCACCCTCTTGCGCATGGATTGCACATCCGCAACGAAATCGGGGCGATCGGCTGCTTTCCACACCAGCGGAGATATCGCGTCCCTGTAGCGGGCGCCGAGGTCGGCGTCACCCGCGCAGAACCGCGCCTTCAACAGAGCTTGAAATTCCCAGGTGCTGGCCCAGCGTTCGTAGTAGCCAAGGTGCGATGGGAGGGTGCGGACCAGCGCACCTTGCTTTCCTTCCGGACGCAAGGCGGCATCGACTTCCCAGATCGATCCCTC
>CALKMY010000192.1 GCA_938091275.1 Candidatus Nanopelagicales bacterium
TTCCGTCATCCCGGGTGGTGGTGTGCCCGCGCCGTGGCCCGGGTGATGGTTGATGGGTCCTTGTCTACCGGAGCGTGCCTGGTTCGGTCAGCAATGACGCTCGCCGCGTGTGTGCTGGTCTGGCGCGTCGCGGCGTCCGGAGCCTCGGCGATACCGAGTTGCGTCTGTTGTTCATTAGCCCGGGTTGCCGCCGGTCCGGGTGACGGCCTGCGCCGCGAGGTCCGTTCCGGCCTCTAGGGCCGCGATGAGGGCTTCATCGGTCATGCGGGACGCGACCGGAGCCGGGGAGGAGGTCCACTCAGCGAGAAAGCCAGCGGTGAAGGCATCGCCAGCCCCGGTGGTGTCCACCGGTACGACGTCGCGCGCGGGTACGTGAAGCCAGGCGCCGTGGTGCGCAGCATGAGCGCCATTCGATCCGTCTTTGACAACTAGCACGCCGTCGAAACCCGTCTGACTGAACATCGCGTCCACAGATTCCTCGAGGCTGATCTCGACGTTTGCCGGAACGTCGCTCTCCGGGCCCACGGTTACAGGATGTGCGCCGCGGGTGTTCATCACGGTGGTGAACTCAACCCTGTTGGCCACAAAGACGTGGCAGGAGGCTGCGACCTGAAGAAGGTCGAGTCGTTGCTGAGCGTCGAGAACCAGAGCGGAAGCATCGATGCTGACGGTGACGTCGTCGGGGAGGTCGTGCAGGAACGCCTTGGCCACGTCGGGGAGTCGCGCGAGAAAGTAGCCGGACAAATGCACGTGACAGCGTGCCGGGGGAGGCGTCGTCGCCAGAACGTGTCGGAACTGTTCACGGACGTGGCCGAGAGTCATGGATGCGTTGGCGCCAGCATCCGGATACATGGTGCGCCCGCCGTCGGGCGCCACGACGATGACGCACCGTCCGGTGCGATCGTCGGTCGTCTGTATCCGGGGGGTGATGTCGCGGGCAACGAGTTGCTCTGTGACCCACGCAGCCTCACTGTCAGAGCCCACCGCGCCGATGAGGTGCACCGCGCCATGGCCGGAGCCACGGGTCTGGGTTGCAAGCCAGGCGGACGTGTTTGCCCCTTGGCCGCCAAAAATCCGACGGAAGTGGACTGGGTTGTCGTGATCGAGCACGAGCGGTGTCTCCAGGGGTGCAATGTCGTCGACCATGACGTCCCCGATAACGACAAAAACTGTGTCGACCACGAGGTGTCTCTTCCCGATCAGCTGTGTGTCAGCCCAATGCCCGAGCACAGGCGATACGAGCCGCAAGCCCGGCATTGGCGATGATGAGCGCGGCGTTGGCTTCCAAGCTGGCACCGTGGGTCGCACGATGGAAATGATCAAGCAAGAAGGGTGTGACGTCTTTCCCGGTGATGTGCTGCTCGCTCGCCAGGCGCAGCCCTTCGTTCAACGTCGCATCGTGCAGGTCGGGGTCGAGTTCGTGATCTGGGCTGATGGGATTGGCGACAACGAGCGCTGAGTTGAGATCTAAGCGCTGACGTGCAGCCATGATGTCGGCGATTTCGCTCGGTTCGGCCACCTGCCAGCCCATGGGGTGTCCGGAGTCTGCGAGATAGAAACCAGGGAAGCGCTCCGTGCGGTACCCGACCAGGCAGATGTTGAGCGTCTCGAGTCGTTCGAGGGTGGCGCCGACGTCCAAGATCGATTTGACGCCCGAACACACGATCGTGATCGGCGTGTTCCCCAGCGTGGTGAGGTCAGCGGATTCATCCCAGGTCTCTCGAGCCTGACGGTGGACACCGCCCAGACCTCCGGTCGCGAACACTTCGATGCCGACGCGTTGCGCGATGATGCTGGTCGCGGCCACCGTTGTTGTGGCGGTTCCAGAGCGTGCGAGGACAACGGGCAGATCCCGCACGCTGGCTTTGACGACGTCGTCACGGTTCGCGATGGATTCGAGCTGGTCGTTCGTCAGCCCCACGTAGATTTCGCCATCGAGAATGGCGATAGTGGCCGGTGTTGCACCGTTGGCGGCGACGATGGACTCGATTTCTCGGGCCACACGGATGTTCTCCGGCCGCGGCAATCCGTGACTAATGATGGTGGATTCCAATGCGATGACGGGAGACCCGCCTCGAATGGCTTCCTCGATGCTCGGATGAAGGTGAATGGGAGAGGAGTCAGACAGCACGCCAGGACAATACTCGTATCTGGCAGCATGGGTCTATGAGTCAGTCGGGCCCGGGCGTGGCGCTGCGCGCCGATATTCAGCGAAGTGGCTATTACCCGGAGATCGTGGGGGAGGCTCTCGACACCGCGCTCGGCAGCGAGGAAGTCATCAGCTACGTCGTTCACCACGAGGCGACCTTTGAGCGTGATGAGTTGCGGCGGCACGTGACCGTGCTGGTCCTGACCGCAAACCGATTGATCGTGTGTCACGTCGACGAACACGCGGGCGAGGAAGCAGAACTGCACTACGCGACAGCGTCAACCGAAGCGGTGCGGTTGGAGCGGGTGGATTCCGTTGTGGTGACTCGTGTTGTGTCGAATCCAGCTGATCACCGACCCGGAGGGCCAACGGCGGAAGTCGTGCTCACCATCGGCTGGGGCGCGGTCAGTCGAATCGAACTCGAACCCGCTGGTTGTCAGGACCCCTCGTGCGAGGCAGATCACGGGTTCACGGGAACCTCAAGCAACGACGATCTCGCTGTACGCGTCTCTGAGGCTGCAGACGGAGCGGACGTGGTGGCCCAGGTTCTCCATTTCGCCAGGGCGCTCTCGGAGGCGACTGCGACTCGACCCTCGTCATGACGGTTCTCCCCGGAGTGGGACTCGGGGATGTGATGACCTCGGCTGCCGCTGCTGTGGGTGTGCCGGACTGTCACGACACTCTCGGCGTGGGAGAAACAGACTGCGCGGTGGTGTGCCTCGTTGACGGCCTCGGGGCATCGGCCATCGAGGATCACCGTGAGCTCTTTCCTTCCCTGCTCGACGCTGGGGGCGGATGGGTGGAAGCGCCATTCCCCTCGACGACATCAACGGGTTTGGTCACCTTGGGGACGGGTCTGCACCCCGGACGCCACGGGATGCTCGGCGCGACCTTCCTGCTACCGGACACTCACGAGGTACTCACCCCCTTGCGATGGGGCAGCAGTCCATCACCGCACGCGGTTCAGCCGGAGGCAACAGTTTTCGAGCGAGCCAATCGATCGGGGGTTGATTGCCTGAGCGTCGGCCCGTCGGCGTACGCGCATTCAGGGTTGACCAGAGCCGCATTTCGCGGGGCCGGCTACTTCAATGCCGAGAACATCCAGCAGCGAGCGGAGGCCATTTCGCATGCTGGGCAGGGGCGCCAACTGATCTATGTGTATTGGCCGGACTTGGATCGGGCCGGGCACGAGTACGGCGTGGATAGCGATGAATGGCGAGCCGAAGCGTCCGACGTAGATGAGCTGATCGACGCATTACGTTCGGCCCTACCGAGCAATGGGCGGCTCATCGTGACCGCCGATCATGGAATGCAGACGGTCGTCGAACGCCTGTGGATGGAAGATGACCATCGATTGATGATGGACGTGGATGCCGTTGCCGGTGAGCCTCGTGCTCGCTTCCTGTACACCTCACAGATGGACGACGTCGCGAATCGTTGGGCAACCGTGCTGGGTGAACGCGCTCGTGTCCTCACTCGCCACGGAGCGGTGAGTGAGGGGCTATTCGGCGAAGTTCACCCTGACATGATCGACCGGATTGGTGACCTTGTCGTGCTGCCATCGCCGGGGGTCATCGTGGGGAGCAAGTCCTTCGATCCGCTCCTGTCATCACTGGCTGGCCAGCACGGTGGCCTGACCGATGCGGAGCGGCGCATACCCGCCCTGATCCTGGGTTAGCCGCTCGTCGACGCTGTGGCAGCATTCGACCTGTGGCCGAGCTCGTGTTCTACGCCGGGACGATGGATTGCGGCAAGAGCACCTTGGCCCTGCAAACCGACCACAACCACAGCTCCCGAGGGCGGGCCGGCATCGTCTTCACGCGACTTGATCGCGCGGGTGAGTCAATGTTGTCGAGCAGGTTGGGGCTCGCCGTACCCGCCATCGAAGTAGGAGACGACTTCGATTTCCGGCGATTCGTCGTCGATGAGTTGAGTACAGGTATGCGCATTGATTACCTCATATGCGATGAGGCTCAGTTCTACACGCAGGGGCAGGTCGAGCAGTTGGCACGCCTGGTCGATGAGTTGGCTGTCGATGTCTATGCCTTCGGAATCCTGACGGACTTTCGGACGCGGCTCTTTCCGGGATCGCAACGCCTCGTTGAGCTCGCCGACCGGATGCAGGTGTTGCAGGTGGAGGCGCTGTGCTGGTGCGGAACACGCGCCATCCATAACGCGCGAACTCTTGATGGAGAGATGACCACCGAAGGTGATCAGGTGCTCGTGGGCGATGTGTCATCCGCCAATGGCGAACCTGGCACCATCGCCTATGAGGTTCTCTGCAGGCGCCACTACCGCGCCGAATTGACCGCCCGGAAGGCTGGAGTGGAACACATATCGCGACAGCCGCTTCCGTTCAAGGAGTGAGCGAAGGACCGCTAGGCGCTACTCGCTGTCTTTCGTTGCGCCGAACAGGATCTCGTCCCAACTCGGAACGCTCGCTCGACCCCGCTTGCTCTTCGTGCGCTTCGCCCGCTTGGGCGCCCCGGCATCCTCGGGAATGAGGGTGTCCTGTGCCGCCGCTGGTGTCACAGTGTCCGACACCTCCTCACCCTCGGGCATCTCATCGAAGGTCGGGTCAGGGGTTGGATCAGAGGTCGGGTCAGACGTAATGGACACCAGGCGTGGTCGTGGCGCTTGCTGGGGCTCACTATCAGTTGTGGTGTCGGACTGCTCGTTGGCGTCCGCCGGTGGTGTCGGTGTGGCGACCGGTTCGGCTGCCGGTGGTCGTGCGTCGTCCGCTACCTCGGTGGGTCCGCCACCCATCAACGCGCGGGCGGATGCGTCTGCCGGGTGCACGGTTCGACCAACGGCCTCGTAGTACCACGTGCCCACACCTTGATGTGCGTGGTAGGCCGTGACGACCCAACGGCCGTCGTCGGCGCGGTAGGAATCCCAGGTGACATCCATCCCTTCAGGAT
>CALKMY010000193.1 GCA_938091275.1 Candidatus Nanopelagicales bacterium
CCGGGCCTGCACGAGGCCGTTCTGGCCGGTGGTGGCATCGAGCACGAGGAGGACCTCGTCGACCTGGCTGTTCTTCTCGACCACCCGCTTGACCTTGCCCAGTTCGTCCATCAGGCCCGTCTTGGTGTGTAAGCGCCCCGCCGTGTCGACCACCACGGCGTCGAGTCCGGCGTTGCCGGCCACCTCGACCGCCTCGAAGGCGACCGACGCGGGGTCTCCGCCTTCCGGGCCTCGAACCACGACGGCTCCCACCCGGTCGCCCCACGTTTGCAGTTGCTCCGCCGCGGCCGCTCGGAAGGTGTCGGCGGCGCCGAGGAGGACAGTGCGTCCGTCGGCGACGAGAACTCGAGCCAACTTTCCGCTCGTCGTGGTCTTGCCCGTGCCATTGACCCCGACCACGAGGATGACCGCGGGTCGTCCGTTGACCTTGGTCTGCACAGCGCGATCCATGGTCGGATCGACCAAGGCCAGCAGCTCGTCGCGCAGCAACGAGCGCACGGACTCCGCATCACGAGCACCCTCCACCTGGATGCGACTGCGGAGCCGATCCATCAACTCGGTGGTCGCCGCAACACCGAGGTCCGCGGTGAGCAAGATCTCTTCGACCTGCTCCCAGGTGTCCTCGTCGACATCGTCTCTGGCGAGCAGCGAGAGCAGACCCTTACCGAGGGCGTTATTGCTTCGCGCGAGTCGTTCGCGAAGTCGGTGCAGGCGACCCTTGGTCGGCTCGGGAGCCTCGACCTCCCAGACCGCCTCTGTGGAAACCGCCTCTACAGCATCCGCGTCGGTTTCTGGCTCGTCCAGCACGCTGGTTGCGACATCGGTGACGTTTCGCCTCGGTGTGTCACGCGGAACCGAGTCGTCGTCTCCGACGCCCGGGGCGTAATCGATCCCTGGCCGCGGCTTGCTAGGTGCGGAGGTGGTCGACCCCCGCCCACGCATGAGAGCGATGCCCGCGCCAATGACGAAACCAAGAAGCACGACGGCGATCACTACGTACCAGGTCAGCGACTCCATAGTTGATCAGCCTCTCAGGGGTCGGCCGTCACGCACTGACGGCTTCGCGAATCCGCTGCCCGATGACCTGCGTGACGCCATCCCCGCGCATAGAGACGCCATACAGGGCGTCAGCGATCTCCATCGTGCGCTTTTGGTGGGTGATGACGATGAGTTGGGACCTGCTGCGCAACTCATCGATCATGTCGATCAGTCGGCCGAGGTTCACGTCGTCGAGGGCGGCCTCGACCTCGTCGAGAACGTAGAACGGACTCGGTCGCGCCTTGAACAGCGCCACGAGGAATGCCACCGCGGTGAGGCTGCGCTCACCGCCCGAGAGCAGGGACAGCCGCTTGACGCGCTTTCCGGGTGGGCGAGCCTCGACGTCGATTCCCGTCGTCAGCATGCTCGCGGGATCGGTGAGGACGAGTCGGCCTTCGCCTCCGGGGAATAGCCGCGCGAAGACCTGCTCGAACTCGCGCTCTACGTCCCGGTAGGCCTGCGTGAAAACTTCCTCCACGCGTGCGTCCACTTCTTTGACGATGTCGAGCAGGTCGTCCCGCGAGCGCTTGAGGTCGTCGAGTTGCTCGGTCAGGAAGCGCTGGCGCTCCTCCAACGCCGCGTATTCCTCCAGGGCGAGAGGGTTGACTCTGCCGAGCAAGGCGAGACCGCGCTCGGCTTCCTTGAGTCTTTTCTCCTGCTCGCTTCGTACGTAGGGGTAGGGCGCAGGCTCGGGCTCGCCCTCGGGTATCTCGTCGCCCGGCGCCCGCGGGGACGGGGGAACCATCTGATCGGGGCCGTACTCGTCGATCAAGACATCGGCCTCCACCCCGAACTCTTCGAGAGCCTTTGTTTCCAACTGCTCGATGCGCATGCGCTGTTCGGCGCGGGCTAGTTCGTCTCGATGGACGCTGTCACGCAATCCATCTGCCTCAATCGCGAGCGCCCTCAGTTGCTCCCGGACCCCGGACAATTCCTCGCTGCGCTCACGAGCAGCCTTCTGCAACTCGTCGCGTCGTTGCTGCGCCGCTGCCACCGATCGTCCTACGTGCGCGCGCACGGTGGTGATCGCCTGGACAACCGCTTCGGCGACCAGTAGGTCGCGGGCTCGTCTCTCGCGTCTTTCCAAGGCCGCTCGGCGACCCTGTCGCTCGGATTCGGCGTCGGCCTCCAGTGCGGCTGCTCGCTCACTCACCGCGGCCGTCCGCTCCTCCACCGTGCGCATCACCAAGCGGGCATCCACCTCCGAAGCACGTGCGGCCTCGGCTGCGGTCTGCAATTCCATTCGCTTATCGGGTCCGGTGTCTTCTTCCGGCGCGGACTCCATGCTGGCCAGTCGCGCGCGCAACTCGACAACGGCGGCCTCGTCGGCTTCGAGGGCCTGTCTGGCCGCGGTGAGCGCCTCCTCGAGGCGATCGGCCTCGGCGGTCGCTGATCGCGCCGTCTGCCCCAACTGCCCGAGTTGTTCGGCAACAGCGGCGAGTTGGGCGTCGGATTCATGAAGCTGCTTCAGGGCTGCTTCGACCTCGCCGGAGGCGGCCTCCTGTCGATCCCGGGCGGCCGCAAGATCGAATCGCAACCGTTCGCTGCGCTGAGTCAAGCCCTCAACCTCGGCGGTCGCGTGCTCGTAAGCCGCGCGCACCTCGACGAGGGAATCCTGAGCACCCGATCCACCCCTCAGCGTGCCGCGCGAGACCACATCCCCACTGCGGGTCACCCACGTCAGCTGTGGCGCCTGTCGGTGCCCGGCAACGGCTGCGTCCACATCATCGACGAGGACTGCACCGGCGAGAAGGGTCTCGACAACGGGCCGCATGCCTTCGTCACTGCGCACAACCTCGCGAAGCCAACGACCAGTCGGCGCTGTGGTCGCTTCGTCAGTCGCGGCCTCGAGCGCCTCGTCGACGATCACCAGGGCGGCGCGACCGGAGTCAGACTCCTTCACCACGGCTAAGGCGTTCATCGCAGCCGACCGTCCTCGCACAACGATCGCGTCGGCGAGCTCGCCGAGCACGGCTGCCACCGCCCGCTCGGCACCATTGTCGATGTGGATCTGCTCGGCGAGGGCACCCACGACCCCCGGCACAGCCGCATCCATGACGACGGATCCGGCGTCCGACCGCTTCAAGCTGAGTTCGAGTGCCTGGCAGGTAGCTTCGGCGGCGGCTCGCTCGCGCTCCACGCGAGCCTCCTCCTGTCGCAGCCTCTCCACCTCGGCGTCGGCGTGCTCCAGGCTCTGCTGCGCGCGCTCATGTCTCTGGTCCAGTCCCACCTCGCCTTCACCGAGTCCGACGATGTCGACCTCGACCCTGGCGAACTCTCGCTGCGCAGTCTCCGCACGCTGTTGCGCCTCGTCGATCTGGTTCGAGAGCCGTGTGATCTCCGCCGCCCGCGCGTCGCGTCGTGACACGGCCGCGTTGACCTTGCCCTCGGTCGTCGCCAACCCCTCGCGCCGGTCGGCCCTCGACGCCTCGACGGCCTGAATTCGACGCTGCTCGCCTGCCAGGGCTTCCTCCGCGCGCAGTCGAGAGGACTCGGCCACAGCGAGAGCGTCGCGCAAGGCCTGCACTTCGCGACCGAGCTGGAATTCCTGGGCCCGTAGCGATCGAGCCTCGGCATCGAGTTGCTCGGGGTCGCGCCCGGACACGGCCAGTTCCTCGTCCTCTGGCTGGAGGTGGCGAACCGTCGCCCGCGCCAGTTGATCCAATCCATGGAACCGCTCTTGGGCTGCCGATAGGGCGAACCACACTTCCTGCGCTCCAGACAGCAACGGACCGTCCGTGCGGTCAGCATCGTCGGCTGCCTGCTCGCGCATTTGCAACTCCGCGATAGTCGACTCCACGCTCGCCTGCCGCTCACGCAGAGCCGTTTCGTCGGCCACCTCGGCCTCGAGAGTTTCTCGCACCTGGTGAAGATCGTCCGCCAATAGTCGAAGTCGAGAGTCACGCACGTCGGTTTGAATCACCACGGCGCGGCGGGCAACCTCGGCTTGCTTGCCCAGCGGCTTCAGTTGTCGACGAAGTTCGGTGGTGAGGTCCTGCAACCGCGTGAGGTTGCCCTCCATCGCATCGAGTTTGCGTAGGGCCTTCTCTTTGCGCTTGCGATGCTTGAGCACTCCAGCGGCCTCTTCAACGAAGCCGCGACGATCCTCGGGTGTGGCGTGCAAGATGGTGTCGAGTTGTCCCTGCCCGACAATGACGTGCATCTCCCGACCGATACCGGAATCGGACAGCAGTTCTTGGATATCCAACAGGCGACACGTTTCTCCGTTGATCGCGTACTCGGATCCCCCGTTGCGAAACAGTGTGCGGGAGATCGTCACCTCGGTGTACTCGATGGGCAGGGCCCCGTCGGTGTTGTCGATGGTCAGTGCCACTTCCGCTCGGCCCAGCGGCGCGCGGCCAGACGTCCCCGAGAAGATGACGTCTTCCATCTTTCCGCCGCGAAGGCTCTTGGCTCCCTGCTCACCCATGACCCAGGCGAGGGCATCGACGACGTTCGACTTTCCCGAGCCATTCGGCCCGACGACGCATGTCACGCCAGGCTCGAACTCCAAGGACGTGGACGACGCGAAAGATTTGAAGCCCTTGAGCGTCAGCGACTTCAGATGCACGGTCCGGCCAACTCCATTCGGGTGCGTTCCCGCCGGAGGCGGAAACTCGGTGCGGGGAAGGCGCTTGTAGATGCTACCGACGGACTACCCGGTACCTGCGCCACCACGCGGGGCGCGCTGGCATCGGGGGCACCGGTAACTGGACCGGTTCATGAATGCCTCCCGCCGGATGGCCGCCCCGCACCGTCGGCACGGCTCACCTTCCCGGCCGTAGGCGTCCAAGGCACGCTCGAAGTAGCCCGACTCCCCATTCACATTGACATACAGGGAGTCGAAGCTGGTGCCGCCCTGGGCCAGT
>CALKMY010000194.1 GCA_938091275.1 Candidatus Nanopelagicales bacterium
ACTCCCCCGACGAGCCACCCACACAAGAGACGTCCCCCGGAACACCGCTCGCCGCGGCGCTCACGGTGTCGGTTATCGCGGTGGTCGGCTTCGCGCTGTCGCGCCGCTCTCGACAGGCGGCGACGCGATGACGGCACCCACGGTGACGACGGGCACGAGCCACACCACCGAGCCCAACCTCGCACGAGACGACCGGGCCCGATGGCTGCACCCGCTGGCATGGTGGGCGTGGGCTCTAGGTGTCGCGGCCGCGGCCAGCATGACCACGAACCCGCTGCTGCTGCTCGGACTAATTACCTGCACAGCCGTTGTGGTCGACCGTCGACGCTCCGATGCTCCCTGGGCGCGATCGTTCGGATTCTTCCTTCGGCTCGCACTCATCGTCGTCGCTTTTCGACTCGTCGCACAAATTCTCTTCGTCGCCCCGATGGGAACTACGGTGCTACTCGAGCTGCCCGGGATCATGCTTCCTTCGTGGCTCGCGGGCATCCGCCTCGGTGGCACGCTCATGCTCGAACCCGCACTCCATGCCCTCTACGAGGGCCTTCGCCTAGCCGCAATCATCGTCGCGGTGGGAGCCGCCAGCTCACTCGCCTCACCCCATCGATTGCTGAAGTCCATACCCGCAGCGGTGTATGAGGTCGGTGTCAGCGTTGTGGTCGCTACGACTTTTCTTCCTCAACTCGCCAGTGACGTGGCTCGCATCCGTGCCAACCGACGTCTGCGCGGACGCACGGATTCCGGTCTGAGAGGAGTCAGTGGAACCGTCATGCCCGTCCTGCACGGAGCCATGGATCGATCGATCGCACTCGCAGCCGCCATGGACTCTCGCGGGTACGGCCGATCAGCGGCCGTCAGCCGTGCGCGGTCTCGACTGACGACAACCGTGTTCATCGTCGGCCTCGCGGCCATCGCGATCGGCACGTACGGAGTTCTTGGAACCGGATCAGTTGCCACCTGGGGGGCGGGAATCTTGATCGCGGGAGTGGTGTGCGTGGTCGTGGGTGTTTCGCTCGCTGGTCGCCGGAGTCTTCGCACGCGCTACCGCCCAAATACGTGGCACCGGCCGGACGTCCTCACCGCACTCGCCGGCGGCGTCGTCGCTGCGACATTCGTGATCGCGTCCCTTCAGGACTCCGCGGGCATGAACCCTTCGACGTCACCGCCGCAATGGCCGACGCTTCCGGTCCTTGCCCTCATCGGTCTCGTGGCAGCACTGGCACCGGCGTACCTGACTCCCCCAACACCATCGGTCGGGCCCGCGACCGATCTCGACCCGGCCAAGGTCGACCCGCCAGGGCGGGCCGAGTCATGATCGAGTTCGACAACGTCTCCATTCGGTACAGCCCGGACGCACCCTGTGTGATGGACAACGTGAACTTGACCGTTGCCGAGGGTGAATTCATCCTCGTCGTCGGTGGGACGGGCTCGGGGAAGAGCACCTTGCTCGGGGCGATCAACGGGCTGGTGCCCCATTTCACCGGTGGGGTGCTGACCGGTGATGTGCGCATCGACGGACGGAGCACCTCGACCAACCGACCGCGCGACCTAGCCGACCTGGTGGGCGTGGTTCCCCAGGACCCGATGGCCAGTTTCGTCACTGACACGGTCGAGGAAGAACTCGCGTACACCATGGAGTGCCTCGGGATCGCGCCCGCGGTGATGCGTCGCCGGGTGGAGGAGACTCTCGACCTTTTGGGTCTGCAAGAACTGCGCCACCGGCCCTTGCGGACCCTCAGTGGAGGCCAGCGACAGCGCGCGGCCATCGGCGCGGTGCTCACTGCGCATCCGCGGGTACTCGTCCTCGATGAACCCACCTCCGCGCTCGATCCCGGGGCGGCGGAGGAAGTTCTCGCCGCGTTGCATCGACTCGTTCACGATCTTGGCGTCACCGTCGTTCTCGCCGAACACCGCCTCGAGCGGGTGCTGCAATACGCCGACCGGATCATCGCTTTGAGTTCCCCTGGGGGTCCGATCACCATCGGCAGCCCAGCAGAAATCATGTCGACGGCACCCATCGCGCCACCCGTCGTCCACCTCGGACGCGTCGCGGGCTGGAGCCCGACCCCGATCACCGTCCGAGACGCACGCCGCCAGGCTTCCACGCTGCGGCACCTACTCGTCGGTCACGTACCCCCGGTGCGCGTGGTCGAGCAATCCACCGTGGCGGCAACGACGAAACACCTCGACATCCATTACGGGACCACGCGAGCTTTGCGCTCAGTCTCGGCCACTCTGCACCGTGGAGAAGTCATCGCGTTGATGGGTCGCAACGGCGCAGGGAAGTCGACGATGCTCCACTCGCTCGTCGGCATGACAAAGCCCACGGGTGGATCGATCGACATCGCGGGAATTCAACCGAGTGACGTCGACGGCCCTGACCTCATCCGCCGAGTCGGCCTCGTTCCTCAAGAGCCGGCTGACCTTCTCGAGGCGGCGACGGTCGCAGAGGAATGCGCGGCGTCCGACAAGGATGCTGGGTGCGACCCCGGGACAACCCGCGCACTGCTGGCACTTCTCGCACCCGAGATAGTCGATACGACACACCCTCGCGACCTCAGCGAGGGTCAGCGACTGCTGTTGGTGTTGAGTCTCGTCCTGGCGGCTCGGCCCGGGGTGATCTGCCTTGACGAACCCACCCGCGGGCTGGACTACTCAACCAAGGAACGCCTCGCGGGCGTCATCTCCGACCTTTCCTCGGCCGGTCACACCGTCATCGTCGCGACGCACGACGTCGAACTCGCCGCCGACGTGGCGTCTCGCGTGATCATCCTCGCCGACGGCGAGATTGTTGCCGACGGATCCACCGCAGACGTCATCACCTCCTCGCCGATGTTCGCACCACAGGTCGCCAAGATCCTGGCTCCGCAACCGTGGTTGACCGTCGAGCAAGTCCGTCGGGCACTCGCGCAGGACTCGGCATGAGCACCAGGACCATCACCCGCACCGCGAAAGCCATTCCTCTGGGCACCCGGTCGATTCTCGCCGTGTCTTTCGCCTCCGTTGTCGGCTTGATCGCCTTCTTGTGGCCGTTCCTCGCCGCCCCCGAGTCGGCTGTCGTCGCTCACGCCACCGATGCACCCTTCTTCTTCGCACTCCTGGTGCCTGTGGTGTTGGTGGTTGTTCTTGCGCAATTCGCCGACGGCGCCATGGACGCGAAGTCGATTGCTCTGCTCGGCGTTCTCTCCGCGGTCATCGCCGCATTGCGTCCGCTCGGGGCGGGGGTAGCTGGAATTGAACCCATCTGGGCGGTCCTCATTCTCGGCGGCTTCGCGTTGGGGCCCGGGTTCGGTTTCGTCTTGGGCTCGGTGTCGTTATTCGCCTCCGCACTCATCACCGGCGGCATCGGCCCTTGGCTCCCCTTTCAAATGATCGCTGCTGCATGGATCGGCATGGGCGCGGGTCTCATCGCGAGAATTCCTGTCGTCCAGCGGTTCACCTCGAACCACCCCTGGCGCGAGGTGCTCGTCGTTGCCGGGTACGCCCTTCTCGCCGCTGTCGCCTACGGCTTCGCCCTCAATTTGTGGTTCTGGCCATTCACGATCGACCTTGCGCCGGCTATCGCCTTCCAACCCGGCGCCCCCGCTATGGAGAACGTTGCAGCGTGGCTTCGCTTCAGCGTCGTCACCTCGCTCGGGTTCGACATTCCCCGAGCCCTCCTGGCCGCCGGGTTGATCCTGATCGTGGGCAGAGGCGTTCTCATTGCTCTGCGACGCGCCAGCCGCCGAGCGGCATTCGATCACGTTGTCGACTTCGCGCCGCATGATGGCTTGGCGAACGCCTCCGACCAGCGCACACCATCGGGCAACTAGCCCCCGTCGGTATCGACGATCGCCCGTGTCACCGGCGGCAGCAGTGACACCGCGATGCCGATGACTGCGGCCGCTATCAACGCCGCCCCCACGACGCGAGTTCCCGAATCGGGAGCAGCGGTCAGCGGAACACCCACCACGAGGCCCAGAAGCTGAGCGAGGATGAAAGGCGCACGCGCTCCATACTTCGACAGCCACCACCCACGGGCGATGGCAATCAGGCCGACCCCAAGAGCAGAGAAGATGACGACCTGTAACACCAGGGCCGGAAGGTTAGAGACTTCCGGTGGTCCGGTCAGTCCGACCCGGATGCCCTGAATGACGTCGTAGATCGCGTAACCGACGAGCACGATGCCCTCTGCAGCAGCGATTGCCGCCAG
>CALKMY010000195.1 GCA_938091275.1 Candidatus Nanopelagicales bacterium
TGATCGTCGACCATCTGGTGTCCCTCGTTCGGTCGTAGGTCGTGGTCGATCTCGACATCCTGATCTGGCTGGCCCTCGCGGCGCTGGTCGCCGGATGGGTCGACGCCGTCGCCGGTGGCGGTGGGTTGCTCCAGGTGCCGGCCCTGCTGCTCGGGCTTCCGGGCCCCGGTGTTCAAGCGCTCGGAACCAACAAGGTGGCCAGCGTGTTCGGAACAGCCGCGGCGACCGGCACCTACCTGCGCAAGGTTCGCCCGGACATGCGCGCCGCCCTCCCGATGACGGTGCTGGCCTTTATTGGCTCGCTAATCGGGGCGGCGACCGCCTCGAGCCTTCCGGAGGATGTTTTCCGGCCGGTCATCATCGCGCTGTTGGTGGCAGCGTGGATCTGGGTGGCGGTTAGCCCGGCCATGGGTGCGCAAGACCGCTTGCGTTTCACCGGTCGACGTCATGCGGTCATCGCGGCGGCCGCCGGTGCGCTCATCGGCTTCTACGACGGACTTCTCGGGCCAGGAACCGGGTCGTTCTTGCTGATCGTGCTCGTCGGCCTGCTGGGGTACTCGTTCCTATCTGCTTCGGTGACCGCCAAGATCGTCAATCTCGGGACCAACGTCGCCGCCATCATCGTCTTCGGCCTCGGTGGCTACATCTGGTGGCAGGTGGCTCTGGTGATGGCTGTTTTCAATGTGGTGGGTGCGGTGATCGGCGCTCGCATGGCGCTACGCCGGGGAAGCGGCTTCGTTCGCGTGGTGTTCTTGGTGATCGTTGCCGTGTTGATCGTGCGGTTGATCGTCGGCTGGTAAGTCGGGCGTTCGCGGTGATGCGTTCAGGCGTGAACGCGTACCCGAGTTCGTGCGTTCCTGGGTCGGTGCGTTATGTCGGGAAGGCCTGACTGGCGGCGCCCCACCGCACGGCGTCGCGAGCCGACGCCTGCGCCCAGGCGATCGCAGTGGCGCGATCAGCTCCCTCGGTCACCGACGCGACATCGGCGTAGACGCCGACGAGTGCGTTACTGAGCGCCGCAAGCGCCGAGCGCGCGGTTGTCGGATCCGTGATCGGCGACTCGGGTGTGAACCCCGGCGGCGTGGCAGGCACCTCGGCTGGATCCACCAGCGCGGCGTTGGTCTGCAGGCGCGCACGGTGCTCGGCGAGTTGATTGGTGGCTCTGCGTCGTCCGGCTCCGCGAAGAAAGGCACCGGCGAGCCCCGCAGCGAAGACGTAGTTCTGTTCGGTTTGGATGGCGCGGGCAATAGCGGCGATGGCGTCGGGTTCGGTGTAGGTCACGACCGGCTCACCCCCGAGCGAATGTCTCGAAGCTCGGGCACGTGCGAAGACTCCGACGCCGCGATGAATGTGAACGCCCGCACCTGCTCGGCGGATTCGGATTGTTCCGCGGTCTGTGCGCGCTGCTCGGCGGCCCGGCGTTCACGAGAAATCAGGTTGGTGATCGCCTCGCGGGCGTCAGCGGCTTTCGGCGGTATGGGTTCGAGGTCGGTGAAGTCCTCCTCGGTGGCACCGAGCTCCCGTGCGTGGGCCCGGTGTTGATCCCTGATGCCGGCGAGGCTGCCGCGCAGTTCGGGGTAGATGGCGAGGGTTCCCTCGTAGGCACGGATAAGTGCGAGCTCGTCGAGGAGGGCCTCGCTCTTTTCCACCGTCGGAGACGGCGCCACGTCGACGGCCTCCGGTGGCGGTTCGTCGCTCCCGCATGCGGCGAGAGCCACGGCGGTAGCGCCGAGCACCGGAGCGGCGATCGCGCCCTGCAATACCCGCCGCCGCGCAAGGGGCCTGGCACCTATTGGGCCGCTGGGAATCTCCACCGCGCAAGGATCCCATGGCGTTGCCCGGACGGATACACTCCTGTTCACAATCGCATCAACAACAGGATCGCGCCCGAGGGACGGAGGGGCCATGGCTGTGTCCGTCGACACCGTGCGGAACATTGCCGCGCCGATTGTCTCTGCCGCGAAACTCGACCTCGAAGACGTCACCGTTGAACGTGTCGGCCGTCGAGACAAGGTGAGTGTGATCGTCGACGCCGATGGTGGCGTCGACCTCGACCTGATCGCGAAGGTCTCCGGGGACATCTCCACCGCGCTGGATGGTGAACCTCAGATCGAGGATGCCCCGTTCGTCCTAGAAGTCACCAGTCCAGGAGTCGACCGCCCGCTGACCGAGGCACGTCACTGGCGTCGCGCCCACGACCGCCTCGTCGTTGTCGACACGACCGATGGCCGCACCGTCAAAGGCCGCGTGGTCTCCAGTGACGATCGATCGGTGACCGTCGCGGTGTCGGGAGAGATGCAACCGATCCCTTACGACGATGTGGCCAAAGCCGTGGTGGAAGTCGAGTTTGATCGCAAGAAGGACACCTGATGGATATCGACGTCACAGCATTGAAGAGCCTGGTGCGGGAGAAGAACCTCTCGCTGGACCTGGTGGTGGAAACCATCGAAGCGGCGCTGCTAGTTGCCTACCAGCGAACGGACGGCTCGGCCGAGAACGCTCGCGTCCAACTCGACCGTAAGTCCGGCCACGTGACCGTATGGGCCGGCGAGGTCAACGACGAGGGTGAGGTGATCGGAGAATTCGACGACACCCCCGAAGGCTTCGGGCGCATCGCGGCCGCGACCGCTCGGCAAGTGCTGTTGTCGAGACTGCGTGAAGCCGAGGGTGACGCGACCATGACCGAGTTCAGCGGCAAAGAAGGCGACCTGGTTTCTGGCGTCATTCAGCAATCGACCAACCCGCGGATGATCCGTGTGGATCTGGGGAAAATCGAAGCGAACCTTCCACCGGAGGAACAAGCCCCCGGGGAGACCTACGAGCACGGTGCGCGCATCAAGGCACTGGTGACGGGTGTGCGGCGCGGCTTCAAAGGTCCGATCATCACGCTGTCCCGAACACACCCGAACCTGGTGCGGGCGCTGTTCGCACTCGAGGTACCCGAGATCGCAGACGGAACCGTCGAGATCATGGCCATCGCTCGGGAGGCGGGGCATCGCAGCAAGATCGCCGTTCGCTCCAACGCCGCGGACGTCAACGGCAAGGGATCGTGCATTGGGCCGCAGGGACAACGCGTGCGACACGTGATGAGCGAGTTGAGCGGGGAGAAAATCGACATCGTCGATCACAGCGATGACCCCGCCGAGATGATCGCCCACGCCCTCTCGCCCGCGCGGGTCACATCGGTCGAGATCGTGGACGCCAACGCCAAGGCGGCGCGGGTTCTTGTTCCGGACTATCAACTCTCTCTGGCGATCGGCCGTGAAGGTCAAAACGCACGGCTGGCGGCGCGACTGACCGGCTGGCGGATCGATATTCGCCCGGACGGTGGCCCCGGAGCGGATCCGGCCGGGGTTCGGGAAGATCCGGCTGCGGCCTCCGGGGGCGAATAGACGTGGCGGGTTCGCCGCCAGAACCCACCCGGCAGTGCATCGGGTGTCGAAGCCGAGCACCCCGGTCCTCTCTGGTCCGGCTGGTAGCCGACGAGGGCGCCCCGGGGGGCTGCCGAGTGGATCGTGGGCGAAATCAGCCCGGGCGTGGGGCCCACATCCACCCCCGGGAGAAGTGCGTCGACGAGGCGACGAAGCGTCGGGCGCTTCCGCGTGCCCTACGGGCCCTTCCTGGCTCGAGCGTCGACATCTCGAAGGTGCGTGCCGAGATCCTCGGGACGAGGCTGTAGATTCCTCTTCTGACAGCACCGTTGACGACGTCCACGAAGGAGTGGCTCGGAGATGAACACCCAATGAGCACGCGAGCATGAAGATGCAGCGTTCGATCTAGTCGTCCGGGTCACGCCCGGACCGAGACAGGA
>CALKMY010000196.1 GCA_938091275.1 Candidatus Nanopelagicales bacterium
TGGGAGTCGGCAAGGGCTCGTCGCGGCCGCCGCGCCTGGTGCGCATGACGTACGCGCCCCGCGGTGCCACATCGCACGTGGCCCTCGTCGGCAAAGGCATCACTTTCGACACCGGCGGCATCTCCATCAAGCCGGCGGCCAACATGGACGAAATGAAAGCCGACATGTCCGGTGCAGCCGCTGTGATCGGCTCCATGCGTGCGATCGCCTCGCTCGGGCTCGGCGTGAAGGTCACCGGTTGGGTGCCGGCCGCGGAGAACATGCCCAGTGGCACCGCGCAACGCCCCGGTGACGTGCTCACGACCTATAGCGGGACCACCGTCGAGGTTCTGAACACCGACGCCGAGGGTCGACTTGTTCTCGCCGACGCACTCGGAATGGCCGTCGAGGACGCCCCCGATCTCATCGTGGACGTCGCAACCTTGACCGGTGCGCAACGCATCGCGCTCGGCTCGCGAACCGCTGGAGTGATGGCCAACAACGATGACGCCCGCACGCAGGTGATCGATGCGGCGAACGCAGCCGGTGAGGCTATGTGGCCGATGCCACTACCGGAGGATCTGCGTCCATCGCTGGATTCTGCAACCGCGGACATCGCGAACATCGGCGATCGCCTCGGCGGCATGCTCTCGGCGGGCATCTTCTTGTCCGAGTTCATCCCCGCCGACCAACCCTGGGTCCATATCGACATCGCCGGACCAGCCTTCAACGAGAAGTCCGCCTACGGCTACACCCCCAAGGGCGGCACCGGTGCAGCCGTTCGAACCTTCGTCGAACTCGTCGAGGACTTCACCCGGGACTGATGTTCACCGCCGGGGGACTCGGTGGAAGAATGAAGACACCGAAACCCGAACAGGAGTGAAACCTGTGCCCCAGGCAGACATCGTCATTCTCGGTGGAGGCAGCGGCGGATACGCCTGCGCTCTCCGAGCAGCAGAACTCGGCAAGTCCGTCATCCTCATCGATGCCGACAAACTCGGAGGCACGTGCCTGCACCGAGGGTGCATACCGACCAAGGCGCTCCTGCACGCAGCCGAAGTCGCCGACTCGGCACGTGAATCCGATGAGTTCGGTGTCAAAGCGACGTTCGAGGGCATCGACATGCCACAGGTCAACAAGTACCGCGACGGCGTCGTCGGTCGCCTGTACAAAGGGCTGCAAGGACTCATCAAGTCCCGAGGCGTCACCCTCGTCGAGGGCTACGGGAAGATGGTGGGGCCGACGACGGTCGAGGTGAACGGCGAGCAGTACACAGGCGAGAACCTCGTGCTGGCGACCGGCTCCTACGCCAAGTCGCTACCCGGCCTCGAGATCGACGGCCGGATCATGACCTCCGATCAAGCACTCACGCTGGACTACGTACCCGAGCGCGTCATCGTCCTCGGCGGCGGCGTGATCGGCGTGGAATTCGCCAGCGTGTGGAAGTCCTTCGGCTCCGACGTGACCATCGTCGAGGCACTACCGCACCTCGTTCCCAACGAGGACGAAGCGTGCTCCAAGGCTCTCGAACGGGCATACAAGAAGCGAGGCATCAACCTCTCCCTCGGTGTCCGCTTCGCCGGGGCAACCCAGAACGAATCCGGTGTGCAGGTGTCGCTGGAAGACGGCACGACCATCGACGCCGACTTGCTTCTCGTTGCCGTGGGTCGAGGCCCCAGCACCGATGGCATGGGCTACGACGAGCAGGGCGTGGCAATGGACCGGGGCTGGGTGCTGGTCGATGAGCGCCTACGCACCAATCTTCCAGGAGTCTTCGCCGTCGGCGACATCACCCCCGGTCTGCAACTCGCGCACCGCGGCTTCCAGCACGGCATCTTCGTCGCCGAGGAGATCGCCGGCGAGGCACCGATGCCTATCCCGGACATCAACATTCCCCGCGTTACCTACTGCGAGCCGGAAGTTGCCAGTGTCGGACTCACCGAGGTCGAAGCGATCGAGGCTCACGGCGCAGACAGCATCACCACCTACGAGTACAACCTCGGCGGTAATGGCAAGAGCCAGATTCTCGCAACGGCCGGATTCATCAAGCTTGTCCAGCTCACCGATGGTCCCGTGATCGGCATTCACATGGTCGGATCACGTCTCGGCGAACAGGTCGGCGAAGCACAACTGATCGTCAACTGGGAGGCGCACCCCACCGACGTCGCGTCCCTCATCCACGCGCACCCCACGCAAAACGAAGCAATGGGCGAGGCACACCTCGCTCTCGCAGGAAAGCCTCTGCACGCACACGCCTGATCGCACTTCACGCACCCACAAGGAGCTCACATGCCGGTCACCGTGACCATGCCGCAACTCGGCGAAAGCGTCACCGAAGGAACCATCACCCGGTGGTTAAAGGCCGTCGGTGACACCGTCGCCGCGGACGAACCGCTCCTCGAGGTCTCCACGGACAAGGTGGATACGGAGATTCCCGCACCCGCATCCGGCGTGCTGCTCAGCATCGATGCCGCTGAAGACGACACCGTCGAGGTGGGCGGAGTGCTGGGCGTCATCGGCGAATCCGACGACGCTGCCGCCGCGCCCTCCAGTGAACCGAGCGAACCGAGCGAGCCGGCCACGCCTGAGCCCGTTGCCGCCGACACACCCGCGGAGCCCGCCGCACCGGCAGAAGCTGCACCATCCGAGCCCTCCACGCCTGAGCCCGCGGCGCCCGAGCCGGCCACGTCACAGCTGGTATCCGGTGACTCAGAGGTCTCCGTCGTCCTCCCCGCACTCGGAGAAAGCGTGACCGAGGGTGTCATCACCCGCTGGTTGAAGTCCGTCGGCGAAGCGGTCGAGGCGGACGAGCCGCTCGTGGAGATTTCCACCGACAAGGTCGATACCGAGATTCCCGCTCCCGTGTCGGGAACACTCGCGGCGATCGCTGCCGACACCGACGCCACCGTGGAGGTGGGTGCGGAGATCGCTCGGATCTCCACCGGA
>CALKMY010000197.1 GCA_938091275.1 Candidatus Nanopelagicales bacterium
TCGATCAGTCGAACGACCTTGGTGCCATGGTGTCGGTCAAGGAGCGAGACAAGATTCTGGAATTCGTGCAGGCGGCCGAGGCGGAAGGGACGACGCCGACGATGGCGGGCGATGCGCCGAGTGACGGTGCATTTATCGCTCCGTACATCGTTCGAGGGGTCGAGCACGGTTCGACGCTCACGCGGAACGAGATCTTCGGCCCGGTCGCTCCCATCGTGACCTTCGAGGATCCTGCCGACGGAATCCGGATGGCCAACGACACCGAGTACGGACTGATTTCCTACGTGTTCGCCAAGGATGCGGGCGAGGGCATCAAGGTGGCGCGGCAGATGGAATCCGGAATGGTCGCCATCAACCGCGGCATTGCCTCCGACCCGGCTGCCTCGTTCGGTGGAATGAAGGAATCCGGACTCGGGCGCGAAGGCGGCTTCGACGGGATCCACGAATTCCTGGAAACCCAGTACTTCGCCGTCGACCTCTAACCCCGTTCGACGGTGGCTAGGAATCGATGACGGGGAATTTCTCGTAGGGCTGACCGAGGGCTTCCGGGCCCATGGCGCTGTAACCACCGTCGACCGCGAAGTCGCTTCCGGTGACGAATGACGCACCATCGGAACACAGATAACAGATCGCGTCGGCGATTTCCTCGGGCTCGGCCATCCGTCGTATCGCGTGGAATTCCCCAGCGAAGTCATCCGCGTACTTGCGGTTGCCGTAGCGCGCTTCGATGTTGCGACTCCATGTCCATCCTGGTGACACGCTGTTCAAACGAATGCCGAGCGGTGCGAGGGCCTGAGCCATATTTCGGCTCAAACCCAGGAGTGCAGCTTTCGTCACGGGGTAGACGATGCGATTCGGTTGCGAGGCCTTACCTGAGATAGACGTCACGAGAACCGCCGCTCCGGCGCCCCGCGCCTGCATCAACGGCACGGCCTTCTCGATGAACATCGCCGAGCTCGCGACGTTCACATCGAGCGATGTGTGCCACTGCTGGCGTGTTGTCTCCAGGTATCCGCACCCGAAGATCGTGTGGGCGCTGACCGCGAAATCCACCCCGCCGAATTCTTCGACGGCGGTAGCAAGAAGCGCGTCGAGATCCGCATCCGACGTCACGTCGGTCCGCACGAAGCGCCCGGCATCGCCCACGTCGGAGAGAACGCCGTGCGCGTGGTCGGTGGTGAGATCACCGAGAACGACAGAGCCTCCGTTGGCGACGAATTGACGCGCCAGAGCCTCGACGATCAGGGATGCGCCACCCGTGGCCACCAGGATCTTGCCGTCGAACTCCGGGTAGAAGGCCACCGCTAGACGCCAGGACGTTGATGCTTGGACTCTGCCTCGTAGGAAGCACGGGCTGCGCGAACTTCAGCTCGGTTGCTCACCTCGGGGACGCCGACCTCCCACCAGGTCCCACCACCGACCCAGTCGTACTGAGCCACGTCAATCACCATCACGTACGTCTTGTCCGATGCTTTGGCTCGTGCGTAGGCAGCGGGAATATCGTCCAAAGACTCGACCTTCTCCGTGTTCGCTCCCATGGCAGCGGCGTGCGCGACGAAGTCCATCTTCTCCAGGTTGGTGTGCTTGGTGGTCCTCAGCAGGTTGTTGAATTCTTCTCCACCTTGGGCGACTTGCAGCCGATTGATAACGGCGAAGCCCTCGTTGTCGCACACGATGAAGATCACCTTGTGACCGGTCAGAACGCTGGCGTAGATGTCGCTGTTCATCATCAAGTACGAGCCGTCTCCCACCCACGACACGACATCGCGGTCCGGAAGCGCCATCTTGGCGCCGACGGCGCCACCGATCTCGTAACCCATGCAGGAGTAGCCGAACTCGCAATCGAACGTATTGGGGTCTTTTGCCCGCCAACCGGCGAAGAGTTCTCCGGGAAGCCCGCCCGCGGCGGACAGGATGTAGTCGGAGTCGTCGCATACCTGGTGGACTCGCTGAATGACCTGGTTGTAGGCCGGAGGCGAGCTGACCGCCTGGCCGCACTCATCGAGGTGTGCATTCCATGCCTGCTTCTCGTTCTGTGCGCGGCCGAGCCAGTCCGCCGGTGCTGCGTAATCGCCCAGGGCGCTGTCGATCTGCTCGAGGGACACGCGAGCGTCGGCCATGACGGACGTCGCGTGCTGTTTCGTCGCGTCCCAGCGGGCCGTGTTGATGGTCACGATCTTGAGGTTGGGGTCTTTGAACAGTGCCCAGGACCCGGTAGTGAAGTCCTGGAGTTTGGTGCCGACCGCGATGACGACGTCGGCGTCTTCTGCGACTGCGTTCGAACACGCGTCACCCGCGATTCCCAGGGATCCCGCATAGTTCGGGTGGGAGTCGGAGAAGGCGGCCTTGCCGGCGAAGGTCTCCACGATGGGGATGTTGCGCTTCGCCGCGAAGTCTCCGAGCGTGGGAGCAGCTTCCGAATACAACACTCCACCGCCGGAGATGATGAGAGGCTTCTTCGCCGCGTTGATGACGGCAGCCGCGTTGGAGATCTCCCGTGGATCTGCTTGCGGCCGTCTGATGAAGTGGACCTGCGGCTCGAAGAACATCGCCGGATAGTCGTATGCCTCGGCCTGGACGTCCTGCGGGAGAGCGAGGAAGGCCGGCCCGCACTCGGCGGGATCGAGCATGACAGCGAGGGCTTGAGGAAGCGACTTCAGCAACTGTTCCGGCTTGACGATCCGGTCCCAGAAGCGAGTCACCGGTTTGAAGGTGTCCGCCGCGGTAATCGTCGGGTCGCCGAACTGCTCCACCTGCTGGAGCACCGGATCGACGATCCGATGGGCGAAGGTGTCGCCGCTGATCAACAACAGGGGAAGGCGGTTCGTAATGGCAACGCCGGCGGCCGTGACCATGTTGGTGCACCCGGGGCCAATGGAGGATGTCGCCACCATGATCTGCTTGCGGCGCTTGGCCTTGGCGTAGGCGACAGCGGACAGGGCCATCGATTGTTCGTTGTGTCCTCGCCAGGTGGGGAACTCGTCCTTCACTTCGGCGAGTGCCTCGGCCAGAGCCGTGACGTTGCCATGACCGAAGATGCCGAACGCGCCTGGGAACAGGGGAACCACCTGGCCGTCGATCTCGGTCTTTTGGGCGGTGAGCCAACGGACGAGGGCTTGGGCCATGGTCAAGCGGATGGTCTCCACGGTGTCCTCCTGGAGCGGATTGAAAGTAGGGGTCGAAACTCAGCGGGTGCTGTGCCATGCTGTGCGTTGGCACGTTCCAACTTAGGGGTTGGAGTGCCTCTTGGACAAGGGAAACGATCCAGAATCTTTGGCGAAAAGCCGTGAAAGGACTGCTATGAGCGACATGTTGAGCCGGGTCGCGGGAGCCCCCATCACCTGGGGAGCAGATGCCTCCGCTGGGTGGGGTTACCTGATGGATCCGGCCCGGGTGATGTCGGAAATGCGGGAAGCGGGCTTGAGCGCCACCGAACTCGGCCCAGACGGCTTCTTGCCCAGCGACCCGCAGGAGTTGAAGGACTTTGTCGCCGGCTACGACATGTCCATGGTGGGAGGTTTCGTTCCCGCCATCTTGTATCGAGACCAGGACATGGACGCCGACGTGCAGTACTTCGAACGGGCCAGCGACCAACTGGCCGCCGCGGGAGCGTCGAATGTTGTCCTGGGCCCTCGTTCCCACTACGACGGCTATGACACCGAGATCGATATGGACGATGATCAGTGGGCGGTCTTCCTGCGGAACCTTCGACGCTTTCAAGACATCACCGAAGAGCGTGGGTTGCAGACCGCATTGCATCCGCACTGGGGCATGGCGATCTCGCGACAGAATCAAGTGGATCGATTGCTGAATTCGTGTGATGTGGGGATGTGCGTGGATGCCGGCCACCTATTCCTGTCTGGCGTTGATCCCCTCCAGGTGGTCAAAGACGCCGGAGACCGGGTTCTGCACGTTCACATCAAGGACCTCACGAACGAGATGGCCGAGAAGGTGCGCAGCGGCGAAGTTCCCTTCCGGCAAGCGACGATCGACGGAATGTTCGTCCCGGCCGGGTCAGGTGATGTCGATCTGGCGGGAATCATCCGGTATCTCGAAGGTCGCGGATACCAGGGCTGGTACGTGTTGGAGCAGGACTGCTCCCTGACCGAAGATCCGGCGCCGGGTACCGGGCCCATCGAGGACGCCAAGGCAAGCGTCGAGTTCCTGAAGAAGGTCGCCGCGACATTGTGAACCCCGACGTTCGGGTCCTGGGGAGCCACGTAGCCAAACTGGGTGAGTCACCCGTGTGGTCAGG
>CALKMY010000198.1 GCA_938091275.1 Candidatus Nanopelagicales bacterium
AGGCTGAGATCTCTGACCCGCTCGACGCCCAGTTCACGCCCGTACCCCTGGTAAGCGACGGAGGAATCGAGGTACCTGTCGCACAAAACGATCGCGCCTTGTTCCAACTGCGGTCTGATCACTTGATCAACGTGATCCCCACGAGAAGCCGCGAACAGCAACGCCTCTGCCTTGTCGCTGAGCCCTTCGAAGTCCTTCCCCAGGAGCACGGCGCGAATTGCCTCTCCGGCCGGTGTGCCGCCGGGCTCGCGGGTACGCACGACACGCTCACCCTTGCCCTCCAACCACGCGGCTAAGCGGGACTCTTGCGTCGACTTGCCGGCGCCTTCACCACCTTCGAAGACGATGAACAAGCCGGTCATGACGCAGCAGGGCCAGCGGATGGAGCAGCCGAAACCTTCGCACGGGTGGATTTCTTTGCAGTCTTCTTGGTCGTTTTCTTTGCAGTCTTCTTGGTCGTCTTCTTCGTCGACCGCTTGGTGGTCTTCTTGCTGGGCCCCTTGGCCTTGCGTTCGGCGAGCAGATCGCTCGCGCGTTCGATGCTGACCGTCATGGGATCATCGACCACGCGCAGTGTCGCGTTCGTTTCGCCGTCGGTGACGTACGCACCGAAGCGTCCCTCTCGCACAACGATCAATCGTCCCGATGTCGGGTCCGTCCCGACTTCCCGCAAAGGCGCCGCGGGCTGGCCGCGACCGCGGCGCAGCTTGGGCTGGGCGAACAGCGCGAGGGCCTGCTCCAACGTGACCGAGAAGATCTGTTCTTCTGATTCCAGGGAACGAGAATCCGTTCCCTTGGTCAGGTAGGGGCCGTAGCGTCCGTTCTGTGAGCGAATTTCCTCGCCATCGCTCGGATCGACTCCCACGACGCGCGGCAGGCGGATCAACTTCAAGGCGTCCTCGAGGGTGACCGTGCTCGGCTTCATATCGCTCAGCAGCGAAGCGGTGCGCGGTTTGGCTGATTTCGGAGAGCCCTCCGGCAAGACCTCACTCACGTACGGGCCGTACCGTCCGGACTTCGCGACGATCATGAGTTCGGTTTCGGGATCTATCCCGAGCTCTCGGTCACCGGACGGCTCCGCAAGTAACTCCTCCGCCTTCTCAGGCGTGAGCTCATCGGGGGCGAGCCCCACCGGGACGTTCGCTCGGATTTCCCCACGTTCGACGTACGCGCCGTAGCGCCCGACCCGCAGGTGGGCGTCGCTTCCCTTGATGGGAAACGTCGCGTTGCCCCGTGCATCGATAGATCCGAGGTCTTCGGTGAGCGCCTTGACTCCCGGAAAGTCGCCGTTGACGCTCGTGCCGCCGCGCCAAAACGCCTCGAGTTGCTGCACGCGATCGACGTCACCGCTCGCGACGAGGTCGAGGACGTTTTCCATGTTGGCCGTGAAGTCGTAGTCGATGAGCGCAGCGAAGTGTTCCTCCAGCAATCGAATGACGGCGAATGCAGTGAAACTCGGGACCAGCGCCGATCCCTTCTTCCACACATAACCTCGATCCAGAATCGTGGACATAATCGATGCGTACGTCGATGGACGCCCGATACCCAACTCCTCGAGTTTCGCCACGAGAGACGCCTCGTTGTAACGGGCCGGTGGCTTCGTCGAATGGCCTTCGGCGGTCAGGGATTGGACATCGACCTGCTGACCCTCCGATAGCGCCGGTAGTTCACGCTCATCGTCGTCATTGGACACGTCCTTCAGGGCGGCCATGAAACCAGGGAAGGTTATGACCGTGCCGGACGCAGTGAATTCCACGTGCCGGCCGTCCGTACTGTCCGCCGAGAGGCGCACCGTGGTGGTCGCGGTTTGCGCGTTGACCATTTGCGATGCGACGGTCCGCTTCCAGATCAAGTCGTACAGCGCGAACTCATCCCCCACGAGTTCTCCGGCGATTTCTGCGGGCGAACGGAAGGAGTCGCCCGAGGGTCGAATCGCTTCGTGCGCCTCCTGCGCGTTCTTGACCTTGCGGTCGTAAAGCCGAGGCTTGTCTGGCACATACTCGCTGCCGTACAACTCCCTGGCCTGGCTACGAGCGGCGTTCAGTGCCTGCTCGGACAGCGTGGTGGAGTCGGTTCGCATGTAGGTGATGTAGCCGTTCTCGTAAAGAGACTGGGCGACCCGCATGGTCCGTTGCGCACCCCACCGAAGGCGCCCGGAAGCTTCCTGCTGAAGCGTCGAGGTCATGAAGGGTGGCTTCGGCTTCCGGGAGGAAGGCTTCTGAGTCACCGAGTCGACCGTGAAGGCCTGTCCAGTGAGCGCCGACGTCAGCGCCTGGGCCGACGCCTCATCCAGGTGGACAGCCCCCTCGCGGGACAATCGCCCGTCGTCGTCGAAGTCCGACCCCGTTGCGACCCTCGTCCCATCGACAGACGCTAAACGCCCCGGGAACGGGCCGGGAAGAAACTGTGCGTCGATGCCCCAGTACTCCACCGGCGTGAACGCGATGCGCTCTCGCTCACGGTCCACCACAAGGCGAACGGCCACCGATTGGACACGTCCTGCAGATTTCGCTTCGCGACCGATCTTCTTCCACAAGACCTCCGATACCGGGTAGCCATACAACCGGTCGACAACGCGGCGGGTTTCTTGCGCCTCCACCAGTCGCATGTCGAGTTCCCGTGGTTGGTCGACAGCTTCCCGGATCGCTTCTGGGGTGATCTCGTTGAAAACCATTCGCTTGACCGGGACTTTGGGCTTGAGCACCTCGAGTAGGTGCCACGAGATCGCTTCGCCCTCGCGATCTTCATCCGTCGCGAGGAGAAGTTCGTCCGCATCCTTCAGGGCCGCTTTCAGTTCCTTGATCGTCGCCTTCTTCGAATCGTGGACGACGTAGTAGGCCTGGAACGCGTCGTCGACGTTGACCGCCAATTTCGCCCACGGCTTCTTTCGGTCTTCCGCCGGAATCTCTGATGCCTTCGAGGCGAGGTCACGAACGTGCCCGACAGACGCCAAGACCGTGTAGTCGTCACCCAGGTACCCGGCGATCTTCTTCGCCTTCGCCGGAGACTCAACGATCACCAAGGTGTTGTCTGACACGTAGGCGTCCTTCCCGTCATCGTGGATGCCGAACGGCTCGGATCCGACTGCGGCGGAGTCTGACGGTAGGACACCCATTGGTGTCAACTCGGCACCGCCCCCGTCAACGGCAACCGCCCGGGCATTCCCCATAGGGGAATGGGAGTCCCGGGCGGTCGTCCGACTATCGGATTCTTGCCGTCTAGGCGTTGGCGCCCTCCTGGTCGCCGACGGCGATTGGGCGTCGCTTGGAGATGACCACAGCACCGATCACGATGGCGGCGGCCACGATGGCGATGCCCCAGCGCAGGGTCGGGTTGGCTCCGTCGCCGATACTCAGCGTGACCACAGCGGGTGCCACCAGCAGAGCCACCAGGTTCATCACCTTGATCAACGGGTTGATCGCCGGGCCGGCGGTGTCCTTGAACGGGTCGCCGACGGTGTCACCGATGACGGTGGCCGCGTGCGCTTCGGAGTTCTTGCCACCGAAGTTTCCGTCTTCGACGAACTTCTTGGCGTTATCCCAGGCTCCACCGGAGTTCGACAAGAACACGGCCATTAGGACACCCGTGGCGATCGTGCCCGCGAGGTAGGCGCCAAGCGCTCCCACGCCTAGACCGAATCCGACGGCGATAGGAGTGAGGACGGCCAGCAAGCCCGGCGTGACCAGCTCACGGAGCGAATCACGAGTAACGATGTCAACGACCTTGCCGTACTCCGGCTTGGTCGTTCCTTCCATGATTCCGGGAATCTCGCGGAACTGGCGCCGAACTTCGAAGATGACGGCGCCCGCGGCTCGGGAAACAGCGTTGATGGCCAGTCCCGAGAACAGGAAGACGACGGCCGCTCCGATGATCAGGCCGATCAAGTTCGACGGGGTCGCGACGTCGAGAACACCCAGATACTGCAGCGAGTCTCCGATATCGCCGATGGTGCCGCCGATCGCAGCGGACGTGTCCTCGGCGGCGCCGAAGACTGCCTCCCGGAAAGCACCGAACAAGGCCGTCGCAGCCAGAACCGCGGTGGCGATTGCGATTCCCTTGGTGATGGCCTTCGTGGAGTTGCCGACCGCGTCGAGGCGGGTCAGCACGGCAGCACCTTCCCCCTCCACATCGCCGGACATCTCCGCGATGCCCTGCGCGTTGTCCGACACCGGACCGAACGTGTCCATCGACACGATGACGCCCACGGTGGTCAACAGACCCGTTCCCGCGAGAGCGATCGCGAAGAGGCTGAGGCCGATGATGCCGGACCCGAGCAGGAACGCTCCGTACACCGCGGCGCCGATTACCAGCGCCGTGTAGACGGCGGACTCCAGGCCGAGTGAGATGCCGGACAAAATGACCGTCGCGGGTCCGGTCATGGACGTCTTCGCAACATCGTCCACGGGACGTCGGTTGGTCTCGGTGAAGTAGGCGGTGAGCTGCTGGATGACCGCCGCAAGGACGATGCCGACGAAGACAGCGCCGATGACGAACAATTGCGGGCTGATTCCAATTCCCGCATCAGCGGCCTCGCGGGCGAAGTCGCCATCAATGTCGCTCCAACTACTCGGCACCCACACGA
>CALKMY010000199.1 GCA_938091275.1 Candidatus Nanopelagicales bacterium
GCCTGCCAGCACATCATCCGGGACACCATTGAGAGACGGGGTGTGATCTGGAGTTGGGACCACCTGCTGGTGCCGGTTCTCACCGGAGTCGGCCAGCGCTGGGAAACCTCAGGCCGGGGCATCGACGTCGAGCACATCCTCAGCGACTCTGTGCATGCGGTACTCGCTGAGCGCGCCCGTGAACTCAAGGAGCCACAAAACGCCCGACTTGTGGTGCTCGCCGGCGCGGATGAAGAGACCCACTTCCTGCCGCTGTGGGCTGTTGCTGCGGGCTTGGCCGAACGCCGAATCGGATGCCGAATGCTCGGAGCCCGCGTCCCACAGGGAACGCTCCTGCAGTCCGTTCGTCGAACCGGGCCGGCGGCCGTCTTCGTCTGGGCCCAAATCCCCGGGTCGGCGCAGACGCAGATACTGACGGACCTGACCACGCTGCGTCCTGCTCCGACCGTGGTGGCGGGAGGCCCCGGCTGGAGTGGCCCCACGCCACCGGGAGTGGGTCGGACCACCGATCTCACCGAGACGGTGACGCGTTTAGCTCGCGCCCTGGGAATGTGAGTAGCCTGAGGCCGTGAAGAGCGCGGCTGACGACGGCAAGTTCGCCCTGCGCGGGCTGACTTTCGACGACGTCCTGCTGCTCCCGGGAGAATCCGGGATCGTCCCCGGTGACGTCGACACGGCTAGCCACGTGACACGAAATATCGCCGTGCGCCTGCCGTTGGTATCCAGCGCCATGGACACGGTCACGGAAGCACGAATGGCCATCGCGATGGCGCGGCAAGGTGGAGTGGGTGTGCTCCATCGGAATCTTCCGATCGAGGAGCAGGCCAACCAAGTCGATCGCGTCAAGCGTTCCGAAGCGGGAATGGTCGGAAATCCCATCACGTGCGGGCCCGAGGACACGCTTGCCGATGTTGATGCCCTGTGCGCGAAATACCGAATTTCCGGAGTGCCGGTCGTAGACGCCTCCGGAACCCTCCTCGGAATCGTGACCAATCGTGACATGCGCTTCGAAGAGGACATGTCGATTACCGCGCGCGAGGCAATGACGGGTATGCCGTTGGTGACGGCTTCGGTGGGTATTGACCCCGAAGAGGCACTCGCGTTGCTGGCCCGTCACAAGGTGGAGAAGCTCCCCATTGTCGACGGCGACAACAAGCTTCAGGGGCTGTTCACCGTTAAAGACTTCGTCAAGACCGACAAGTATCCGCATGCCACGAAGGACGTCGACGGTCGTTTGGTGGTGGGTGCGGCAATCGGTGTCGGTGAGGACGCGGAGAAGCGGGCCGACGCACTGATGTCCGCGGGCGTTGATTTTCTTGTCGTGGACACTGCGCACGGGCATTCGCAGGCGGTTTTGGAGATGGTTCGACGGTTGAAGCAGGACTCCTACGTCGACATCGTCGGCGGCAACGTGGCGACGTACGAAGGCGCGCAAGCGCTCGTCGATGCGGGTGCCGACGGGGTCAAAGTTGGCGTTGGTCCCGGATCCATCTGCACGACACGGGTAGTCGCTGGTGTCGGGGTCCCGCAGATCACAGCGATCAACGAGGCATATCGCGCCTGCGCTCCGGCTGGAGTTCCCGTGATCGGAGACGGTGGCATCCAGTACTCGGGCGACATCGCCAAGGCGATCGTCGCCGGTGCCAGCACGGTGATGCTCGGATCGTTGCTCGCCGGGTGCGAAGAAGCACCGGGCGAGGTGGTCTTCGTGAATGGCAAGCAGTTCAAGTCCTACCGCGGGATGGGTTCGTTGGCCGCGATGCAATCGCGCGGTCAGGCGCGGTCCTACAGCAAAGACCGCTACTTCCAGGACGACGTTCTCAGCGACGACAAATTGGTTCCCGAAGGCATCGAGGGAATGGTCGCCTATCGAGGACCGCTGGCGGCGGTTGCTCATCAACTCGTGGGAGGTCTGCGTGCCGCCATGGGATACGCCGGAACCGCAACGATGCCGGAATTGATCTCTCGGGGTCGCTTCGTGCAGATCACAGCGGCCGGGTTGCGTGAATCCCATCCGCACGACGTGCAGATGATGCTCGAAGCCCCCAACTACACGGGGCGGTAACCATGGCCGATGTACTCATCGGCGGCTCGAAAGCTGCCGCCCGCTCGTATTCGTTCGATGAAGTGGCGATTGCCCCGAGTCGGCGGACCCGCAATCCCGAGGACGTCTCTACCGCGTGGAACATCGACGCCTACTCGTTCGAAACCCCTCTTCTCGCAGCCCCGATGGACTCAGTCGTGTCTCCCACCAGTGCAATCGAGCTCGCACGGTGCGGGGCCCTCGCGTCCTTGAACATCGAGGGCCTGTGGTCTCGCTATGAAGACCCCGAGCCGCTGCTGGCGAGAATTGCCACCGAAGACCCAGCGGCGGTCACGCCCTACCTGCAGCGCGTGTACTCCGAGAATGCCGTGCAACCTGATCTCATCGCACGTCGCATCGGGGAGATGAAGGCGGCGGGCATCACGGTATCCGTTGCGGTCTCACCGCAACGGACAACCGAATTGGCGCCGCTGGCAGCCGGCGCTGGCGCCGACATCGTCGTCATCCGTGGAACGACGGTGTCCGCTGAGCATGTGAACTCAGATGGAAACGAGCTGAATCTGAAGGAGTTCATTCACGATCTTGACGTACCGGTCATCGTCGGTGGATGCAGCACTCGGCAGGCGGCGTTGCACCTGATGCGGACTGGTGCGGCGGGTGTCCTTGTTGGATTCGGTGGGGGAGCGAGTCACACCACGGCCGACGTCATTGGTGTGCGAGTGCCCATGGCGACGGCTGTCGCTGAGGTCGCTGCTGCGCGACGCGACCACCTCGACGAGTCTGGGGGTCGCTACGTCCACGTGATCGCCGATGGATCTATGGGGTCGAGCGGAGATGTTGTGAAGGCGTTCGCTTGTGGCGCCGATGCTGCGATGGTCGGGTCGGTTTTTGCGCGGGCGACGGATGCCCCGGGTCGCGGAGCACACTGGGGGGCGGAAGCCTGGCATAGGAAACTCCCGCGGGGAGAGCGTCACTTGATGGATCAGGTGGGAACGTTCGAGGAGATCATGCGCGGACCGTCTACTCGAGCCGACGGCACGGTCAACATGGTGGGTGCCCTGCGCAAGGCGATGGCGACGACTGGGTACTCGGATCTAAAAGAGTTTCAGCGCGTCGACATGGTCGTCAGCTCGTAGGGGCCGTCGTGGATTCGGATCGACTCCTTTCGTCTCTACTTGCCTCGGGGCCAACGACCGATGTCATCGAACCCTTCACCGGCGCCACCTTGCACTCACTCCCGACGAGCACCGAGGACGACATTGATGCCGTCTTCGGCGAGGCCCGCCGAGCCCAGAAGATGTGGGCGGATACCCCAGTGTCGGTGCGCAGCGCGATCATGCTGCGATTTCACGATGCTCTGTTAGACGAGCGTCAAGCCGGTTTGGACCTTGTGCAACGCGAGACGGGCAAGGCGCGGAAAGACGCGAATGAAGAAGTCCTCGACGTGTGTATCACCGCTCGGCACTACGCCCGAGATGCCCGACGGCTCCTTCGACCGCGCCGACGACTCGGCGCACTTCCGGGGCTCGTGGGAGTCGTCGAGCGCCGGGTTCCCTTCGGTGTCGTAGGGGTTATCGCCCCGTGGAACTACCCGCTCACGCTTGCGATAAGCGATGCGATACCCGCGATGATGGCGGGAAATTGCGTTGTGGTGAAGCCCGACGTTCAAACAACACTCTCAGCATTGTGGATCGCCGAGCTACTGCAGCGAGCCGGCCTTCCTCCCGGGGTGTTCACCGTGGTGGCGGGAGAGGGATCGGTTGTGGGCCCGCTGGTCATCGATCGATCCGACTTCGTGATGTTCACCGGATCGACGGCGGTGGGCCGACGTGTGGCCGCTCGATGCGGGGAGTTGCTCATTGGATGTTCCATGGAGCTCGGCGGAAAGAACGCGATGATCGTTCGAGGCGACGCCGACATCGCGGCGGCGGCGGCGCTTGCCTGTCGGGCGAGCTTTTCCAACTCGGGGCAACTGTGCATCTCGATGGAGCGGATTTACGTGGATCAATCCATTGTCGATGAGTTCCTCGATGCCTTCGCCCGTCGAACGCAAGCTTTGCGCATGTCGGCGCAGATCGGCTGGGGCGCTGATGTCGGGTCACTGATATCTCAGCGTCAACGTGATCGGGTGGCTGCCCATGTGGAGAACGCGGTGACGCTCGGAGCTGACGTGATCGTGGGGGGCGAACCTCGATCGGACATTGGCCCGTACTTCTTTGAACCCACCATTCTCACCGGAGTGCACGAAGACATGGATGTCTGCCGTATAGAAACCTTCGGGCCCGTGGTGTCGGTGTATTCGGTGGGCTCGGACGCTGAAGCCGTTGCCTGGGCCAACGACTCTGAGTACGGCTTGAACGCTGCCATTGCAAGCCGAGACACCCGGGCTGCCCGGGCTATGGCGCGATCTTTGCGGGCGGGAACGGTCAACATCAACGAGGGGTACGCGGCCGCGTGGGCTAGCAAGCGAGCACCCATGGGTGGCATGGGTGCGTCGGGGCTGGGCAGGCGTCACGGTGGCGAAGGTCTACGGAAGTACACGGAGTCGCAAACCATCGCGACCCAGAGGGCGCTCGGCTTCGATCCACCCTTCGGGTGGTCAGACGAGCAATGGGGTGACACCCTTGCCCAAGCGATGGCCTTTATGAAGAACCTGGGATTGAAGTAGGAGGGCTGATGGCGGCGCCTCTGAGTGACCCTGCGGTCTTCGACACCGATGTCGCAGTCATCGGGTCCGGCTTTGGCGGCTCGGTGACCGCTCTACGGCTTACGGAAAAGAACTACCGTGTCACGGTGTTCGAAGCGGGTCGTCGCTTCGCCGATCATGAATTCGCTTCGACCTCGTGGGATCTTCGACGTTTCCTATGGGCTCCGATGCTCGGAATGTTCGGCATCCAACGTTTCCATGTGATGAAAGACGTTGCCGTCCTTGCCGGTGCCGGTGTGGGTGGTGGATCCCTCGTGTATGCCAACACGCTGTACATCCCCGGGAGTCGTTTCTTCTCGGATCGGCAATGGGCCGACATCACAGATTGGGCTCGTGAACTCGCGCCCTACTACGACCAGGCCGGTCGCATGCTCGGCATCGAAGACAACCCTCGGATGACGCCCTCGGACATTGTCATGAAGCAGGTGGCCGATGACATGGGAGTGGGGCACACCTTCCGCATGACGCCGGTGGGTGTCTACTTCGGCACCCCGGGAGTGACGGTCCCAGATCCGTACTTCGGGGGGCGCGGACCCGCTCGGACAGGATGCATCGAGTGCGGTGAGTGCATGACCGGTTGCCGGTGGAACGCGAAGAACACGCTGCCCAAGAACTATCTGCACCTGGCCGAACTCGCTGGGGCGCGAATACTGCCGATGACCACGGTGATTGGCGTCGACCCGCTACCCGGCGGTGGGTACCGCATCGAGACGAGGGCCACGGGGTCGCTCGGCAATCGCCTTCGCCGGTGGTTCACGGCCGAACACGTGGTGTTTGCTGCAGGCACGTACAACACGCAGCGACTGCTCCACAAGATGAAAGACGAAGGTCGGTTACCTCGCCTGTCGCCGATGCTCGGCCGCCTATCGCGCACCAATTCAGAATCCATTCTCGGGGCGGTGGCTCAAACAACCTCGGTGACCAGAGCCGACTTCACCGAAGGAGTTGCCATCACGTCGAGCTGGTATCCGGACGACAACACGCACGTCGAGCCCGTGCGCTACGGCAAAGGCTCAAACTCAATGGGGTTGCTGCAGTCTGTTCTCACCACACCCGTCGCCGGAGAACCTCGGTGGCGTGTGTGGCTTAGAGAGTTGGCTCGACAGCCGGGAATCGTGCGGCAACTGCTGGACGTCCGCGGGTGGTCCGAGCGCACGGTGATCTCGTTGATCATGCAACCGGTCGACAACTCGTTGACATTGACCGGCAAGCGACGTCGACTCGGCCCGTTCTCACGGTGGCGGCTGACAACGGATCAAGATCAATCTTCACCGGCTCCCACGTACATGCCGGTTGCCCAGGACGTGGTCCGTCGTGTCGCCGACAAGATCGGCGGCATTCCCGGTTCGAGTGTTTTCGAAAACATCGACGCGGCGCTCACAGCCCACTTTGTCGGAGGGTGCGTGATCGGCGCCGACGCCGATGTTGGGGTGGTCGATGCCTACCACCGAGTCTTCGGATATCCAGGGATGCACATCGTGGATGGTTCGACGATCACCGCGAACTTGGGCGTCAATCCATCGCTGACCATCACCGCGCAGGCGGAACGAGCGATGGCCTTGTGGCCGAATAAGGGCGAGCCGGATGCCAGGCCCGATCTCGGCGCAGGCTACGAGTCGGTCACTCCCATCGAGCCGGCCCGTCCGATAGTGCCGGCCGACGCACCGGGATCCCTGCGTCTGCCACTCGCGACGTGACGTTGGGATATCTGACGTCGAGGTGTACCGGTTTTTCGGTAAACGCGACGAGAGGGGCGGATCCGAAGATCCACCCCTCTCGAACAGTGTTGCTGTGTCGCTGACTACGACGAGATACCGGCCGCCCTTGCTACCGCCCGCTTAGTGAGCACCCTCACCAGATGCTTGCGGAACTCGACATCGGCATCCTCGTCGGCGAACGGCTCGAGACCGTCGGCCGCCTGAGCACATGCGGCTTCGATCTCGGCCATGCTGCTCGCGCCCACGAGCGCCTGCTCTGTGGCAGAGGCCCGCATCGGCGTACCGCCGACATTCGCCAGGCCAATGCGCGCCTCGGCAATAGAGCCGGAGTCCATACGGACAGCAGCCCCGACACCGACGATGCTCCAGGCCTGCGCCGTGCGGTTGAACTTCTCGTAGTGCGAACCCCAACCGTCGTACTTCGGGAAGGAGGCGCTGACGAGGAGCTCGTCCTCACCGACGGCCGTCTCGAACGGTCCGACAAAGAACTCCGCTGCCGGAACAGTGCGACGACCTCCGGGGCCGGCGATGGTGAACTCCGCGTCCAGGGCCAACGCCACCGGCGGTTGGTCTGCCCGCGGGTCCGCGTGTGCGAGGGCGCCGCCGACGGTGCCGCGATGACGGATCTGCGGGTCCGCGACCGTTGCTGTCGCCTGAGCGAGCAATGGCACGGACGAGGTCACCGCAGGATCGTTCATCACGGCGTGGTGGGTGGCTCCAGAGCCGATGACGACCCTGTCACCGGAACCGTCGATGCTCTTTATCTCATCAATGCCGGAGCAATCGACAACGAGCTCGGGTGCGTTCAGGCGCAAACGCAGAACGGGGAGGAGCGATTGCCCTCCGCCGAGCACCTTCGCGTCGTCGCTGCTGGCGAGCGCGGCGACCGCATCATCAATGGTGGACGCCCTCGTGTAACCGAAAGTTGCCGGAATCATGCCTGGCCTCCTTTCGCTGCCTGAATGGTTTTCCAGACCGTCATCGGTGTCGCCGGCATTGCGACGTCGGTGACACCGAGTGGTCGAAGAGCGTCCACGATGCCGTTGATGATCGCCGGCGTGGATGCAATGGTTCCCGCCTCTCCGACACCCTTCGTGCCGAGCGGATGGGTTGTGGAGGGGGTCTCCGTGCGATCGGTGATGAACGACGGCAGATCCGGCGCCGCCGGGATCAGGTACGTCGACAGGTTCGCATTCAATGGCAAGCCGTCTTCGTCGTAGAAGGCCCCTTCGTACAGCGCCTGCGCGATGCCCTGCGCAAGGCCACCGTGCACCTGACCCTCAACGATCATCGGGTTGACTTGAACCCCGACGTCATCGACAGCCACGTACTTGCGCACTGTCACCCGTCCCGTGTCGGTGTCGACCTCCATCGCCGCCAGGTGTGTCCCGTGCGGGAAGGAGAAGTCCTCCGGGTCAACCGTCGCCTCTCCCTGCAGTGTCGGTTCGACTCCATCGGGCAGGTTGTGGGCGGTAAACGCCTCGAAGGCGACCGCAGCCAACGGCTGCGCCTTCTCCGGGTCTCCCTTGACGGAGAACTGTCCGTCGGCGAATTCGAGGTCTCCGGGAGAGCACTCGAGTTGATGCGCGGCGATGACCGTGGCCTTCTCGATGAGGTTGTCGGCGGCCTTCTTGATGGCCTGCCCACCGACAGCCAGCGAGCGCGACCCGTAGGTATCCATTCCGTAGGGAGCGCGTCCGGTATCGCCGTGAACGACCTCGATGTCCTCCACCCCGATGCCCAGGATGCTGGCCGCGATCTGACTCCAGGCTGTCTCATGGCCCTGCCCATGCGGAGACGTCCCGGTAATCAGTTCGACTTTGCCGGTCGGAAGCATGCGGATTGTCGCGTGCTCCCACCCGCCGGCCACGTACTTCAGGGCACCCAGGGTGCGCGAGGGAGCCAGGCCGCACATCTCCGTGAAGGTGGAGATGCCGATGCCGAGTTGAACGGGGTCGCCAGACTCCCGGCGCTGCTTCTGCTCGGCCCGCAACTCATCCATGCCAAAGAGGTCCAGCGCCTTCGCGGTTGCTGCCTCGTAGTTGCCGGTGTCGTAGGTGAGCCCCGCCACCGTTGTGTAGGGGAACTCCTCGTGCGTGATCCAGTTCCTCTGGCGGAGCGCCATCGGATCCATATCGAGTTCCGCGGCGAGTTCATCGATGATTCGCTCGATCGCGTACGTTGCTTCCGGTCGCCCAGCCCCGCGGTATGCGTCGGTGGGCGTGGTGCTCGTGAACACTCCCGTGCACTGGAAGTCGTAGGCGTCCATCTTGTAGATCGCCGGGTACATGAACATTCCGAGCAAGGGTGTGCCGGGGGTGATGATCTGAAGGTAGGCGCCCATGTTGGCGATGAGATCGACCTTGAGTCCGAGCAGGGTGCCGTCTTTCGTGGCCGCGATCTCGATGTCTTGGATCTGGTCGCGACCGTGGTGCGTGGCGACCATGTCCTCACTACGGCTTTCGGTCCACTTGACCGGACGGCCGAGTTTGCGCGCTATCTGGGTAACGAGAATTTCCTCGCGGTAAATCTGGAGCTTCCCGCCGAATCCACCGCCAACATCAGGAGCGACGATGCGCAGGTTGTTCTCGGGGATTCCCGTCACCAGCGCGATGAGGACGCGCAGGATGTGCGGAATCTGCGTCGATGACCAGACGGTTATCTCGTCGCTCATGCCCATAGGTGCCGCGACCACGGATCGGGGCTCCATGAAGGCGGGAATGAGGCGCTGGTTGATGAAGCGGCGCTTGACGACAACATCGGCCTTCGCCTTGGCGTCGTCGTAGCCACCACCGAGGTTGTAGACGTAGCACTTGTTGGTGCCGGCCTCTTCGTGAAGGGCTGGCGAGTCCGGTGCCAGCGCGGCTTCCATGTCAACGATTGCATCGAGCGGCTCGTACTCCACATCGATCGCCTCAAGGGCGTCCGCCGCATGCTTGGCGTCCGTGGCCAGAACAACGGCGACGCAGTCGCCCACGTGGCGAACCTTGCCTTTGGCGAGAGACGGGAAGTCCGGCATGACGATGTCGTCGGTGACCGGCCACACGCAGGGAACGGAGCCATTCAGGTCACCGAGTTCGTCTGCGCCGTACGCGGCGACGACGTTGGGCTGCTGGAGGGCACCCGAGACGTCGAGTTTGGTGATGTTCGCATGTGCGAAGGGGCTGCGCAGGATCGCCATGTGCAGCGTCCCCGGCAGCTGGATGTTGTCGGTCCAGTTGGTCCGACCGTGGAGGAGCTTGGCGTCCTCCTTGCGCTTGATGGGGCGACCAAGCGGCGTCGACGTTTCGACGGTTTCGGTCACTTCGCACCTCCCATGAGTTCAGCAGCTTTCTCCACTGAGCGAACAATGTTGTGGTAGCCGGTGCAACGGCAGAGGTTGCCCTCGATGCCTTCGCGGATCTCGGCCTCGGTCGGATTGGGGTTCTCTTCGAGCAGGTCGATGGTGGACATGACCATGCCGGGGGTGCAGTAGCCGCACTGCAGGCCGTGGCATTCCTTGAACGCGGTCTGGACCGGGTGCCAGTCGTCACCGTTGGAGATGCCCTGAATGGTCGTTACGGCAGCGCCGTCGGCCTGAACGGCCAGAACGCTGCACGACTTCACGCTGCGACCATCGAGCAGCACCGTGCACGCTCCACAATTAGAGGTGTCGCACCCGACCACGGTGCCTACCTTTCCTAGCTCTTCACGCAGCCAGTGAACGAGGAGAGTGCGCGGTTCGACATCGCCCTCGTACTGGGTGCCATCCACATTCACAGAAATGTGCTCCATGGATGCCCCTTCCTTCTGATTCGTC
>CALKMY010000200.1 GCA_938091275.1 Candidatus Nanopelagicales bacterium
AGGTCTGTTTCCGAACCGTCGTCGGTGACGAAAACCTCACCGTGCTGGAACGGGTTCATGGTTCCGGGATCGACGTTGAGATAGGGATCGAGCTTTTGCATCGTGACGCGCAGACCGCGCGCCTTCAGGAGATTTCCCAGCGACGAAGCCGTCAGCCCCTTGCCCAGCGACGACGCCACACCACCGGTGACGAAGAGATGTTTGGTTTCCGAGGAGGAGGAACGGGGCATGTCCACGGAAGACCAGACTACCGCGCCCGTTACGTCGGCGCTGCCACACCTCGCGGCGCGGCGCCCTCCCGCTCGCGTTTGGCTACTTCCAGCAGTTCTTGTGCGTGCGCCGCGCCGGTGGACGACCCTTCGAGTCCGCTGAGCATCCGGACCAGCTCGGCGACCCGTTCGTCGCCGTCAACGCCGCGCACACTCGCCGCTGTCACGGCACCGTTCGAGCCCTTCTCCACCACAAGATGATGATCGGCAAACGCCGCGACCTGCGGGAGGTGGGTCACCACGACCACCTGCGTGGACGCCGCCAGGCGAGCGAGTCGCCGACCCACTTCGACCGCAACCGCGCCGCCCACTCCCGCGTCGACCTCGTCGAAGATCATCGTGGGCGTCGGGGCGTTGTCGGCCAGAGCAACTTCGAACGCGAGCGCCAAGCGCGACAGTTCGCCACCCGAGGCACCCTTGCCGATGGGGCGCGAATCGGCTCCCGGGTGCGGAGCGAGCACGATTCGCACGTCGTCTGCGCCGTGCGGATGCAGATCGTCGACATCGGTCGATACCTCTACATGGATGCGGGCTTGGGGCATCGCGAGATCGTGCAGTTCTGATTCGACGCGGCCAGCCATGTCCGCGGCTGCGTCCCGACGACACTGGGACAGAACGTCTGCCGCTTCCCGCGCCTGCTCGGCGAGGAGTTCCTCGCGCCCGGCGAGTTCCTCAACGCGCTGCGACCCACCGTCGACGGAGTTCACCCGGGCCTCCGCCTCGGCTCGCCACTGCAACACGTCCTCCACCGTCGCGCCATAGGACTTACACAGGGCCTTCAGTCGAGACCGCCTCTCCTCTACCCAGGCCTGACGCGCCGGATCCGCGTCCAGGTTGCGCCGGTAATCGCCGAGTTCGGCATCGATGTCGGCGATCTCAGTGGCCGCGTGCGACAGGCGCACCCCGAGCTCGCGCAGGCGATCGTCGACGTCGGCCATCGACGCGAGGTGCTCCCCGGCGCGGGAGATCATGCTGATCACCGACGAGGTGTCGACGTCTTCTCCCTGACCGCTCAGCAGGCTGCGCGCGCTAACGGCAGCGTCACGAAGCCCACCGGCGTGCTCCAGCACCGCCGCCTCCGCGTTTAACGCATCGTCCTCGCCGCGTTCTGGCGCTACCTCGTCGATCTCTGCGATCCCCAAGCGAAGCAGGATCGATGTCCTTTCACTTTCCGACAACGACGCCCGCAGCTGTGAAAGCTCTTGTTCGACGTCTTTCCACTCCTGCCACACCGCTTGGTACGCCGTGAGGGCCTCGCGCACCCGGACGCCGCCGAACCGATCCACGAGATCGCGCTGCGCAGCGGCCTGTCGCAGACGCGCCTGATCAGCCTGTCCGTGCACCGAGACAAGAACAGACCACACCTGCGTCAGGGCGGAGACGGGCACCGGACGACCCGAGAGGTGCGCCCGCGACCTGCCGTTTCCCGACACCGTGCGTCGAGCGATAAGGGCGTCGTCTTCGATGTGGACACCGAGGTCCTCGAGTAGGTCGCCGAGCAGCTGCTGACGTTCCTGATCGACTGTCACGACGGCGTCGACTTCGGCCTGCTCGCCGGATTCCCGCAACTGTCCTGACTCAGCTCGGGCGCCGCGCAGCAGTTCGATACCCGACAGGATCATCGTCTTGCCGGCCCCGGTCTCACCGGTGATCACCGTCAACCCGGGACCGAGGTCCACCTGAGCATCGGCGATGACCCCAATGCCCTGGATGCGCAGCTGTTCGATCATCCGCTACTGCTCACGGGCGCTGACGCCCACGCCAACCGTCGACCGGCAGATCGAACTTCGCCACCAGGCGATCGGTGAACGGGGCCGGTGCCAGGCGGGCAAAGCGCACCGGTTGCTCATCGGCGGAGACGATGAGCCGATCACCGGGACGAACATCAATGGTCCGGCGTCCATCGGCCCACAAGACGGCCTGCGACTCCGGCTCAAGATCGAGCGCAATAGAACTGCTCGGAGACACCACCAGCGGCCGCGCGAAGAGTGCATGGGCGCTCAGGGGCACCACCAGAAGAGCGGCAACCTCCGGCCACACCACTGGCCCACCCGCGGAGAACGCGTACGCGGTGGATCCCGTAGGCGTCGCGCACACGACACCGTCGCACCCCCACCGGCATAGCGGTCGACCATCAACTTCGACCAAGACGTTGATCATGCGCTCCCGAGTGCCCTTCTCCAGGCTCACCTCGTTCACCGCCCACGTTCCCCCGACACGGGTGCCATCACGAAGAACCGACACTTTCAATCGCGTGCGCTCCTCGACGGACCATCGGCGTTCGATCAAGGACTCAACGACGAACGTGACGTCTTCGGGTTCCGCCTCGGCGAGAAAACCGACATGGCCGAGATTGACCCCCAGCAACGGTGTTCCGGGTTCGGCGAGCTCTGCGGCCCGCAGGATGGTTCCGTCGCCGCCGAAGACCACGACCACATCGGCCCCCGCCCGACCCCCGGGGGGATCAGCAGCCGGATCCGACGGAAGTAACTCGATCCCCTCGGTGGACGTCATGTCGAGTGCCTCGATGTCCTCCATCACGCCGCTCACGTGGGCGCCCGACTCCAGGAGCGCTTCGACAACCAAGCGGGCCACCGGGCGTGCATCGGCGTTCGCCGTGTTCACCACCACGAAGACACGCACCGGCGTGGATGCCGTCATTGCGGACCCTCCTGCACTGCCCGGGCGATCGCCGACTCGATCTCGGCTGCTGACAAGCCCGCGGGCAAGCCAGCAGACAACCCGGTCGACAGGCCGGCTGAGACTCGATCCTCGCGCTTCATAGCGCCATCATGCTCGCTCGGCTCGGCCGCGTCACCGCCGACCTTGCCCATCCACAGGAAGTACTCGACATTTCCTTTGGGGCCCGGAAGCGGACTCGCGGCCACCCCGAAGATCGCCAGTTTCTCGGCCTGGGCGGCCGTGACCACGCGGGCCACCGCCTCGCGTCGAAGGTCTGGGCTGGTTACCACTCCCGAGCCGACACGTTCCTTGCCCACCTCGAACTGCGGCTTGACCATCAGGACGAGGTTCGCCGCGGGTGCGGCCACGGTCACCAGGGCCGGCAGGACGGCGGTGAGCGAAATGAACGACAGGTCAGCCACCACGAGATCTGCCAGGTAGGGCAGCGCATCACGCGAGGCGTCGAGGTGTCGAACGTTCGTGCGCTCGAGGACTGTCACCCGATCGTCAGATCGCAATGACCACGCCAACTGCCCGTACCCGACATCGACGGCGATCACGTGGCGAGCACCTCGCTGCAGGAGAACCTGGGTGAAGCCACCGGTCGAGGCTCCGGCGTCCAGCGCATTCGCATCCCGGACGTCGAGACCGAACGCGTCTAGGGCTCCGATCAATTTATGGGCGCCTCGGGAGACGAAGTCCGACCCGGGTT
>CALKMY010000201.1 GCA_938091275.1 Candidatus Nanopelagicales bacterium
GCGAGCACGGGGGACGCGACCACAGGAGAGCCGTGCGCATCGACACCACCCGGTTCGAGTCGCACCGGGCACACGACGGTGTCGTCGTCGTAGTCCGGGGCTGGGGCGTCCGCCGTCAAGGTGGCGCGGGCGGGGACGGTCCCGGGAATGGCCAATCGTTCGTCGGTCAGTTCGCCGCGCAGACCGGCGATCAACGGCGCCGCCAGGGTGATGGCGCCGGCGATCGCGGCGTCCGGATGCCCGGGGAGGCCGAGCAGGAGCCGGCCGTCGGGCAGTCGCACCAGCAGCGTCTGGGCCCCCGGGGTGGCCATCACGCCGTCGATCAACCAGTGCGCGCCGATGTCGCGAAGAGCGGAACGAAGAATGTTGTCCCCGGGTGAGGTGGAGCCGGTGGTGACGAGCAGATCGACATCGGCGTCGTCGATCTCGCGCAGCAGCAGGTCGCGGGTGTCTGGTGCGCGCACCGGTGGATGGGCGCGCGCACCCAGGGCTCCGAGCAGCGCGGGGAGCGTCCACCCCAAGGCGTCTCGAACCCGACCTTCGCGGGGTGGGCCTTGCGTGAGGAGGGTGGATCCCAGAACGAGTGTGCCGACGGTTGGGGGAGGGATGACGTGCACATCGTCGACGCCGGCGGCGGCAGCTATCGCGAGGATCGCGGGTGTCACCTGGGTGGGCGCGCCGACGAGTTCGCTGCCGGCCGGCCGGATGCTGCCGCGGGTGACGACCCCGGTGCCGAAGTCCGGTCGCGCGTTGACCTCGGGCAGGTCGGTAAGGGCATCCAGTGCGGTGACGCGTTCGGTGCCGTCATCTGCGTGCTCAAGGACCCCGCGAGCCACGGGCAGGACCGCATCAGTGTGACCGGGAAGGATCTGGCGTGCCCGGACCCGCATCGCATGGTGCGGCGCCAGAGCGACATCGCGAGCGAGATCCACGAGTGTCCACGGCCCGCCAGCGCAGACGGCATAGCCGTCGAAGGCGGCAGCATCAGCGAACGGCTCGTCGTACGGGCTGAGCAGCGGCGACGCCAGGATCGACCCGTGGGCCTCGTCGAGTCGAGCGGCGCGGGGCGCCAACGGCTTGGCGGCCTCGCGCGCCACGTACCGCGCCTGTGACCACGCGAGAAGTCCGTCCAGCCCGAGCGCGCCCTCGGTCTCGTGGTCACTCACGTGCGGATCGTCCCACGAGAAAGCCGCCGTAGGGTGACGTCATGCCGGATCTTGTGGTGATTGGCGGGGGTGTTGTCGGTCTCGCGCTGGCCGACGCGTGGCTCGCACGCTCCCCCGGGGACGACGTCGTCGTCTACGACAAGGAGCCCCACGTCGCTGCCCACGCCTCGGGCCGCAACAGCGGCGTCCTGCACGCCGGCTTCTACTACGCACCCGACTCACTCAAGGCACAACTGACGCGGCGCGGCAACCAGATGCTCCGAGAGTTCTGCCACGAGCACGACGTTCCCATTCGTGAAACCGGCAAAGTCGTGGTGACAACGTCGGCCGAGCAGATTCCCGCGCTCGAGACACTCGTCGAACGCGGGCACGCCAACGGTGTCGAAGTCGAGGTTATCGACGAGCAGCAGTTGGCCGAACTCGAGCCACTCGCGCGGACCGTCGATAAGGCGTTGTGGTCACCGAACACCGCGGTTGCGGGGTCGGTCGCGGTCGTGGAGGCGCTGGCGCAACGCGTTCGTGACCGAGGCGGGCGAGTAGTGCTCGGCAGTGAGGTCACCGGCGCCGGACCTGGATGGGTGATGAGTGTCGGCGATGGCCGGGTGTCGGCCGGCCACATCATCAATGCGGCGGGCTTGTATGCGGACACGGTGGCGCACTGGTTCGGCTTCGGACTTCAGTACCGGATGCTGCCGTTCAAGGGGCTGTACTGGTACGGCAACTGGGAACCCGGGCGGTTGCAACGCCACGTGTATCCGGTACCCGATGCTCGCAACCCGTTCCTCGGAGTGCACCTGACCGTCACCGTCGATGGTCGCGCGAAGATCGGGCCGACCGCCATCCCCGCGCTCTGGCGTGAGGACTACGGAGGAGTGGACGGCCTGAAAGCCAGCGAGGTGTGGGACGTGGTGCGCTCCTACCCGCGCTTTTTGACCAGCAAGCACCACGACGTACCCGGGTTGATTCGCGGCGAACTTCCCAAGTACTCGCGCTCCTACCTGGTGAATCAAGCCTCAGCGCTAGTGCCGTCGGTCACCCCGGCCGATTTCGCCGAGCGGGGCAAGCCGGGCGTGCGAGCGCAACTGCTGCATGTGCCGTCAGGGAAGTTGGAGATGGATTTCGTTGTGGAGGGCGACGAGCAGTCGACCCACATGCTCAACGCGGTCTCCCCGGCGTGGACGAGCTCTCTTGCGGTGGCCGAGCATGTGATCGACCAGATCCGGGGTTGATGCGGACATCCGCAGTGTTTGGGTTATGTCGCAGGACTGTCGCAGGTAGGGTGTGGCGCGACGCGCGCCGGGAGGACCGCTCTCGGCCGGACCTGAGGGGTTGACCCGTAGCGATGATTCGCACCGTCATGGTCGTCGAGGACGACGACGCCATTCGGATGGTGTTGCGTACCAACCTCGAAGACGAGGGCTATCGGGTGCTCGAAGCAACAACCGCGGAGCAGGGACTGCTGATCGTTCAAGACGAGCAACCCGACGTCGTCCTCGTCGATCTCCGACTGCCGGGGATTCACGGACTCGACCTGGTGCGCAGCCTGCGAGCGACCAGCCAGGTGCCGATCGTCATCGTCACCGCCCAGACCGACAGCCACGACGTGGTGGCCGGGCTCGAGGCGGGGGCCGACGACTACGTCACCAAACCGTTCGTCGCGAAAGAACTCATGGCACGCATCCGCACCCAACTGCGGCGCTCAGCGCAACCCGAGGAGGGCGGCGAGGATCTCACCTGCGGGCCGATCGAACTGCACCCGGACACCGCGGAAGTGATGCGCAACGGGGAGCCGGTTCCGGTGTCCAGGATCGAGTTCTTCGTCCTCGCCGAGTTGATCGGCGCGAAGGGACGCGTGTTGAGCCGGGATCACTTGCTGCGCAAGGTGTGGGGGTACGGAAACGCCGGCGATGGCCGCGTCGTGGACAACCTCATCTATCGGCTGCGCAACAAGATCGAAGATGATCCGGCGAACCCCGAGCTGCTG
>CALKMY010000202.1 GCA_938091275.1 Candidatus Nanopelagicales bacterium
GTGCCCGAAGTGGACGCCACTCTCCAGAAGCTGGCGCATCGTGACGACGGCCATGGTCGTTCTCCTTCTTCGGGCGCGCGCGCCCGTCGGCGGTGGCATGCCACCGCGTGCGGTTGTCGGTCCACCCGGCGGGCGAACCCCCGGCGATCTCCGTCCACTCGCCCACCGAAGCGGGACCGTCGAGCCCACGGGCTGTGCGAGGCGCAGCAGTAGATCACGCGAAATATGTCTCCCCGAAGGAAGCCGCCCTAGTCTAGGGGGCCGGGGTTGCACCCCGATGCCCAGGGCACGGCTTCACTATCCCCAGCCCGCCGGGTTGATCTGGCTTCACGTTGCACGCCCAGGCAGCGTTGTGGTGTGACGACACCGCTGCTGGCGCTCCTGACGGCCAGCTTCCTGGCGCTTGGCTCACCAGCCTCCGGCTGGATTCCTCCCCTGACCACCGGCTGGCAGCAGGTGCTGCGGACTTTCGAACGCCCGGATGACCGTTTCGCCGCCGGCCATCGGGGCATCGACTTCGCGGCACCCGTGGGGACTGAGGTGCGAGCGATAGGGCCCGGTCGCGTGGCCTTCGTCGGCGATGTGGCTCGTACCCCCACGGTCAGCATCGAGCATGACCATCCGCCGTGGACGTCGACGTATCAACCGGTCGAGGCTCTCGTGGCCGAAGGCGACCGGGTGGAGACGGGCACGATCATCGGCCACCTCGCGGCACACGGCTTCCACTGCTCCCGCAGCTGCCTTCACCTTGGGCTTCGACGGCCCGCGTGGGAGGCCCGCGATGCCATGACCGATCCCTATGTCGATCCATGGGCGTGGATCCAGCGACGCCCGGTTCTCAAACCCCTAGTTCCCTGAACGAGGGTGCGCCTGCTCGAACGTGCTGCGCAATCGCTCGACCGAGACGTGGGTGTACCTCTGCGTGGTCGCCAGATTCGCGTGACCGAGCAACTCTTGAACCGACCGCAGATCCGCACCACCTTCGAGCACGTGGGTGGCAGCGCTGTGGCGCATCGCGTGGGGAGAGATCGTCGGAACACCTGCCGCATCGCTGGTCCTTCTGACAATGGTGCGCACCACGCGCGGATCGATACGTAGACCTCGATCGCCGACGAACAATGCCGGCGTGGATTCCTTCGCCAGTTGATGCCGTGCGTCGCTCCACGACTCCAATGCACGCGCGGCGGGCAATCCGATCGGAACGATGCGCTCCTTGTCTCCTTTGCCGAGGACCCGCAGGGTGCGGTTTCCGTCGTCTACATCATCGGTGTCAAGACCACACAACTCCGATACCCGGATTGCCGCACCGTAGAGGACTTCGAGCATCGCGTGATCCCGGATGGCACTCGGGGATCCGTCATGCCGGGCAGCGAACTCCAGGACTTGGCGCGCCTGAGCCTGATCGAGAACCGTGGGCATCCGCACACCCACTCGTGGGCTCACGAGTCGATGCCCAGGGTCGTTCTCACACATGTCCTGCGCACTGCACCACGCCGTGAATGCGCGCGCCGAGGCGGCCCGGCGTGCAATCGTGGAACGAGACAAGCCGTCCTGCGTCGCGTCGGCCAACCACGCGCGCAGTGTCGGCAGAGCGAGTTGCGCGGGTGACTCGATGTCTCGATCCACGCAAAAACCAACAAGATCGTTCACATCGGCCAGGTACGCGCGGACCGTATGCGCGCTGCGATTTCTCTCGTCACGCAAATGCTCGGCGAAGCCGTCGACGGCCTGCTGCCACGCGAGCGACATCGGATCGGCCATGCAGACATGGTGGCAACCCAGGAGACGAACGTGCGTCAGGCTCGCCCATGAGCATCGTCGCTGGGTGCGTAAACCCACCGATCCTGTCCTCGTTGCTGCACCAAGCCCATCTCCTCGGCCTGCGCAAGGCACGTTCGCGCCTGAGAAGCGGAGACACCGCTGCGCACCGCGATGTCGTCCAGGCTCATTCCCTCGGCGGACCGACGGAGCGTCGGCACGGCATCAAGCACTTCCTGCAGGACCCGACTGATCGGTCGCTCACCACTGAGCACCCCCGACTCGTCGTGGGTCGCGTGCCCGCGGAAACGGCTGCGTGGATCGTGAGGTGACGCGCCGTGCGCTCGCTCGAAGTCCGGGAGCACCGCGCGAACATCGGTCACATCCGCGGCGAGCATCGCTACGCCCTCGTGCACCAGCCGATGGGTGCCCCGAGACATCTCGGACGTCACCGGTCCGGGGACAGCGAGCACAGGGCGATTCAACTCGGCGGCGTTCGACGCTGTGGTCACCGAGCCCGACCGGTGTGCTGCCTCGACCACGCAGGTCGCGCTCGCCAGGGCGGCAATTAGGCGATTGCGCGTGAGGAAGCGTCGTCGTCGCACCGTCTCTCCGGGCGGCGCCTCGCTCACGAGCAGGCCACGATCAACGATCTCGGCAAACAAGCCTTCGTTACCTCGCGGGTAGGGCATATCCACTCCACCGGCCAGCACGCAGATCGTCACCCCATCAACGGCGAGAGCACCCCGATGCGCTGCTGCATCAATCCCGTAGGCCCCACCGGAGATCACCGTGACATCGTCCTGCGCCAATTGAGCAGACCATTCCCGTGCAACCCACTCTCCGTAGCGCGTGCATGCGCGCGCCCCCACGATTGCTACCGAACGCAGCGCCATCAGTCGCGGATCCGCCTCACCCCAGCACCACAAAGCCAATGGTCGATGGGCTCGGAGTTCATTCATCCGCCCCGGCCATTGGCCATCACCCGGCACAACAACACGCGCTCCGATGTCTCGACCTCGATCGATGAGCGCGTCCAGGTCCAATTCCTCCAGGCGACGCCCCAAGGCGTCGGCTCGCGGGATCTTGGGGCGTTGACGACCAG
>CALKMY010000203.1 GCA_938091275.1 Candidatus Nanopelagicales bacterium
ACCCTGTGTCCATGGACACCGACTGGGCCGCGCGAGCGGCGTGCCGCACCACCGATCCCGACTCTCTTTTCGTTCAAGGCGCCGCGCAGAACCGCGCGAAGGCCATCTGCATGGGGTGTGAAGTCCGAACCGAATGTCTCGCGGATGCACTCGACAATCGCGTGGAGTTCGGAGTCTGGGGAGGCATGACAGAGCGTGAGCGGCGCGCACTTTTGCGCCGACGTCCTCACGTGACGTCGTGGCGGAACCTTCTCGAGACCGCGCAGACTGAATACGAGCGGCGGGACATCTTCGCCCCCACGCGCGCCTCATAGTTCCCGCGTGGGCTGACGGCGTCGACGCTGAGTGCCTCGACGCGCGCTTCTCCGTGTTAGCCGGGAGCGGGCGTGCAGAGGAGTTCACCAATCTCTGCCAGGCCAGTCATGTCGTGCACGTCCCCCGCGAGGGCCGGCACCTGGGCGACGGCAACGCCGGGGTGCGCGCCGGTAAAGCGCTCGGTGATGTGTTGCTGACGTTCCCTGATTCTCAATCGATCAGCATGTAGTTCCAACAGTCGCGCCGTTAAAACCTCGTCACCGGCATCGTGGGTCAGCCGCTCGGCGGCAGCGAGGGCGGTCTCCGCGGTCATGATCTCCACGTCGATGGCCTGAACCCTGTTCACGATCAACCCACCGAGCGGCATGTCCTCTGATCGGAGTCGTTCAACGAAGTAGGACGCCTCGCGCATTGCGTCTGGTTCGGGAGCGGCGACAACGAGGAACCGAGTGGAGTCTTGTTGAAGTAGACGAAACGTCTCATCCGCACGCTCCCGAAATCCACCGAAGGTCGTATCGATGGCCGCAACGAAGGTGCCGACATCGGTGAGCACCTGGGCGCCGAGGATTTTCCCCAGAACTCCCGTGAAGATTCCGAAACCGGCGGCTGCAAGTCTGCCCAGGCCGCGACCGGCTCCGCGGGCGGGCGCCGTGAGAATTCGGATGAAGCGACCGTCCAGGAACGATCCCAGGCGAGCGGGAGCGTCTAGGAAATCCAGGGCACTTCGGGAGGGAGGCGTGTCCACCACGATCAAGTCCCACGGGGCATCGGGTTGCGTGTGTAGTTGCCCCAACTTCTCCATTGCCATGTACTCCTGCGTGCCGGCGAAGGACGATGACAACGCCTGATAGAACGGATTCTCGAGTATCTGCGCCGCGCGTTCGGGATCTGCGTGTGCTTCGACTACCTCGTCAAAGGTGCGCTTCATGTCGAGCATCATCGCGTGGAGCGAGCCGTCGCCAGTGTCCTGCGTGACCTGCCGTGGGGTGTTGTCCAGTTCGGTCAACCCCATCGCCTGCGCGAGTCGGCGAGCTGGGTCGATGGTCAAAACGCACACGTGTCGGCCGCGTTGAGCCGCTCGTAACCCGAGGGCAGCTGCCGTTGTTGTCTTGCCGACCCCGCCCGCTCCGGTACACACGATGATCGAGATAGAAGGGTCGTCGAGAATGTCGTCGACGTGCAGCGCCTCGGGTATCACGGCGACGCTCCTTGATCGCCGAGCACAGACGCCAACTCGTACAGAGAACTCAAGTCGATTCCACCACTGATGTACGGCAGTTGAAGAACGGGAACGTCCAACGTGTGGAGACGGGTGGATTCTTGCTGCTCCAGTTGCACCCTCAGGGCATGGTCGCGTCCCTCCCTGGCGAGGACATTCGCGGCTCGCTCGATATCGGAGGTCACGCCAGCGTCGTGCAAGCCTTGCTCGATTTCCGTGATCGGTAAGCCGGTGGTGAGGGCTTGATTCATTTCGATGTCCGTGAGTTTGGGTGGGCGCGCCATATTCACCAGAACCCCGCCGACGGGAAGGGAGACCGCTTGCAAATCGGCAACGCCGTCGATGGTTTCTTGTACGGGCATCTCTTCCAGCAGGGTGACGAGGTGAACGGCCGTACGGGGTGAGGCGATGACACTCATCACCAGGTCAGCGTGATTCCTGATCGGTCCCACTTTTGCCAGACCAGACACCTCATTGTTCACATTCAGAAAGCGTGTGATGCGCCCTGTGGGCGGGGCGTCAAGGACGACGGCGTCGTATGCGTCGGCCGCCTGCTTCTCGGCGCGGCGAACCACTTCGCAGGCTTTGCCGGTCAAGAGAACATCACGCAAGCCGGGTGCGATTGTCGTGGCGAAATCGATAGCACCCATGCGGCGAAGAGCGGATCCTGCGCGCCGGAGGTTGTAGAAGATCTCGAGGTAATCCAGGAGTGCGTCTTCGGGATCCACGGCGAGAGCCCAGACCTCGCCTCCCCCGGGAGCGACGGCGACCTTGCGCTCTTCATACGGAAGCGGTGGAACATCGAACAATTGAGCAATTCCTTGACGACCCTCGACCTCCATCAGCAATGTGCGTCGACCATCGCGAGCCAGAGCCATCGCCAACGCCCCGGCAACCGTGGTCTTGCCGGTGCCTCCCTTGCCGGAGACGACGTGAAAAGACACGTCAGGCCAGAGGGTGGGAGACATCGCTCCACTCTATTGCCGCACGTCGGAGGGCCTCACTCTCACCGGCTACCCTTGCCGACATGACGACGTGGGAATACGCAACGGTGCCTCTGCTCATCCATGCCACAAAGCAGATCCTCGACACGTGGGGGCAAGACGGGTGGGAACTTGTGCAGGTTGTTCCTGGCCCCAATGCCGAGAACGTTGTCGCGTATCTCAAGAGACCGATCGAAGGGTGAGTTGATGTCGTTCGGCGCTCGCTTGTCGGAACTGGGTATCGAATTGCCGGAGGTGGCGGCACCTCTTGCCTCGTATATCCCGGCGAAGCGCAGTGGAAACTACGTCTATACCTCTGGTCAGTTGCCCCTCGTGGGCGGTGAGCTCATCGCGTCGGGAAAGGTCGGGGCTGAAGTAGACGAAGCAACAGCTCAGGAGTGCGCACGGGTATGCATTCTGAACGCGCTCGCTGCGGTGGCGGCGGTTATCGGTGGGCTGGACAACATTCGATCCATCGTCAAAGTCGTGGGATTTGTCGCGAGTGACCCCTCGTTCTCGGGGCAACCCGCGGTCATCAACGGTGCGAGTGACCTGCTCGGCGAAATCTTCGGTGACGCGGGGAGCCATGCCCGATCGGCTGTGGGGGTCTCGGTTCTCCCCAAAGATGCGCCGGTCGAGATCGAAATGATCGTCGAAGTCGCCGACTAGCAGTGGACGTTCGGGCTCGTTGGGAGTCGGTTCACGCCAGAGACGGGCGGTGGATACCTCCGGTGGCGCGACCGGCGGCAACGGTGGTGTTGCGTCGCGGCGCATTGGTTCTTCTTCTCGAGCGCAGCATGACGATGTCCTTCGCACCCGGAATGAACGTTTTTCCCGGAGGCGGAGTGTCTACGGACGATCTGGCTTCTGCCGACCCGCTGTTGGCGTGTGCGATTCGCGAGACCAAAGAGGAAGTCGACATTGCGGTGCCCGTGTGCCGCTTGTTCGATCGATGGGTGACGCCGGAAGTGGAGGATCAACGCTTCGATGTCTCTTTCTTTGTTGCGGACACCGAAGAGGTTGGACGGCTCACGACGACGGAAGCGGTTGCCATGCGGTGGATCGACCCTGCAGAAGCGCTCGATAGTCATCGGGATGGGCTCCTGCCCATGTTGCGACCGACGGTCCTGATCCTGGAGGCCTTGGCATCAGGACGCGTCGACGGACAACCGACCATGCCCCCGGTGCCCAAACTTCCTCGGCAGCGGCTCGACGGGCGGTGGGATGTCGTGCACGCAGAAACCAACGACGTGCTTGTCTACGGAGTCGCCGGGCCCGATAGGGCAGAGTCGGACGGATCACCGATGGTGTCGGAGTCGTGAGATGAGTGGTCGCCCACTGATCGGGAGCTCGATGCCGTGGGCCGGGGGTGCAACGTCCGACCTCGCTGAATGCGTTCTCGCCCCCAACCCTTCGGCGTGGACGCTGGATGGAACCAATACGTGGATCGTCGGGGAAGCCTCGGGGTCGTGCATCATCGTCGACCCCGGGCCTCTGAGCGGGGGTCACGATGCCGCCATCGGCGACGCGTTGGAACGTCGAAACAATCGAGCAACAGCAGTGGTCCTGACGCATAGTCACATCGACCACGCTGAAGGGGCGCACGAGTTGGCCCAATACCTCGGTGTTCCGCTGCATACCTGGGACGCCACTCGACTCGACGAAGGCGCGGGCGATGTGCGAACCCTGCGTAACAATGATGTTCTCGAAGTCAATGGAGCCGATGTACGGGTCCTTCCTACGCCCGGCCACTCGTCCGACAGCGTGTGTTTTCTGGTGGGAGAGTCCATTCTCACCGGCGACACCGTTCTCGGGCGAGGGACGACGCTGGTGGCGCACCCCGACGGTCGACTCGCGGATTACCTTGCGAGCTTGCAGGCGCTCGCTCGCGAATGTCGAGAGCACGAGATCGCGACGCTGCTTCCTGGACACGGCCCGCCGCTCGACGATCCAGACGGCGTTGTCGAGGCGTACCTGCAGCATCGACACGAACGACTGGAAGAGATCTCCGCGGTGATGAAGGCCGGAGCGAGCACGGTTGAAGAGATTGTGGACCGCGTGTACGCGGATATACCGGTGGAAGTGAGACCGGCCGCTATCGCGACCGTGCGGGCACAGACCGAGTTTCTCGACAACGCCTAGCGAGCGCGCTTCCCGAGCCTCTCGACGTCGGTGATTAGAACCTGCCGCGATTCGAGCTTTATCCATCCACGATGACCGAACTCGGCGAGTGCCTTATTGACGGTCTCTCGGGACGCCCCGACGAGTTGAGCCAGCTCCTCCTGGGTCATGTCGTGGGTGACCAGCAATCCGTCCGGTGTGAGGGTCCCGAACTTCTCGCCGAGTTCCATGAGGGCTTTCGCGACGCGACCGGGTACATCCGAGAAGACCAGGTCGGCCATCGCCTCGTTGGTGCGACGGAGACGACGGGCCAGGGCTTGCAAGAGTGCGGCAGCCACCGCGGGGCGACCCTCGAGAAGGGGCATGAGTTGATCGTTGCCGAGGGCGAGGACGATGGCGTCGGTAAGCGCGGTCGCCGTGGAGGTGCGCAGTCCCGGGTCGAACAGGCTCAACTCGCCGAACATCTCGCCCGGCCCCAGGACAGCCATCAGTGACTCCCGACCATCGGGAGCCCCGTGGCCGAGCTTCACCTTTCCGTCGAGAATCAGGTACAGGTGCTCGCCAGGCTCACCCTCGTGGAACAGTTCCTGGCCCTTGGAAACCTTCATCTCGCTCAGCGAGCTCCGCAGAGCCTCCGCGCCATGGGCGTCCAGGGCCGAGAACAGGGGAGTGTTCGCCAAGACGTCGTCCACGACAGTGCCTTTCGGTGCTGAGGGAGGGTGGCCTTCCCCTCCGATGAG
>CALKMY010000204.1 GCA_938091275.1 Candidatus Nanopelagicales bacterium
GTGTGCCAGATCGACGATCCGGTGAAGCCGACAACGGTGGGGATTCCCATCTTGGCGGCAGCTCGGGCGGCGTCCTTCATCTCTTCTGCAGCACGCTGCCGCACACCCTCAGCCTCACCGTCGCCCCACAGCCGCTCGGGCAAGATCCCCTGGTGCCGCTCGTCGATGGGGTTGTCGCAGACCGCTTGACCGACGAGATGATTCGCCAAGGCCCACGCCTTCAGGTTGTACGAGGCCAGGATCTCCTTCCGCTCCTCGACGTACCCCGGTTCGTTGACAGCTCGATGAATGTCGAAGTGGTCTCCCCAGCAGGCGATTTCGAGACCGTCATAGCCCCACTTGCTGGCCAGTTCACACACGGTCGTGAAGGGGAGGTCAGCCCACTGGGCGGTGAGCAACGCGATCGGACGCGGCATGTCGATCCTCCTATCGATCGGCTAAACGTTGGTTCGCACGGATTGAGCCTGGGCACTGCGCTCGACAGCATCGAGGACTCGCTGCACATACAGGCCGTCGGCGAATGACGGCTCCGGTGCGCGATCGTTGACGATGTCGAGGACGAAATCTCGGAATTCATGGGTGAAGGTGTGGTCGTAGCCGAGCACGTGACCTGGTGGCCACCAACCCTCGACGTAGGGATGGTCGCTCTCGGTGACCATCACGCGGCGGAATCCTGCATCCTTGCCGTCCACCGTGTGGTCGTGCACCCACAGTTCGTTCATCGACTCGAACTCGAACCGAAGGCTCGCCTTTTCTCCATTGACCTCGATTGCCATGCCGTTCTTCCGGCCGCTGGCAAACCGGGTTGCTTCGAACGTTCCGACGGCGCCGTTATCGAAATTCGCCAGGAACAGGGCCGCGTCATCCACCGTGACCTTGCCTCGTTCTGCGCTCTTCGTCGCCTCGAGAAGGTGCGTTTCTCCTACCAGCGGCCGCTCGTCGATGAAGGTACGGAGTTCACCGCTGACGTTCGTGATCTGAGATCCGGTGACGAACTGGGCAGCGTCGACGATGTGAGCACCGAGGTCTCCCAGCGCACCCGATCCCGCTTCTTCCTTCACCAGGCGCCAGACCAGGGGGAACTCCGGATCGATGATCCAGTCCTGGAGGTAGACGGCTCGCACATGGAAAATGCGGCCCAGTCTCCCCTGCCGGACCAGCTCTCGGGCATACGCCAAGGCGGGCACACGGCGATAGTTGAAGGCGACCATGGACTTGCCCGACGCGGCCTGCGCCGCCGCGGCCATCCGCTCGGCTTCTGCGACCGTGTTGGCCAACGGCTTTTCACAGATGACGTGTTTTCCGGCATTCAACGCGGCGACGGCGATCTCCTCGTGGGAACTCCCCGGGGTGCACACGTCGATGATGTCGATGTCGTCACGGGCGATCACCGCTCGCCAGTCCGTTTCCGCCGATTGCCATCCATATTTGGCGGCAGCCGCCGTGACGGCCTCCTCATTACGGCCACAGATGACACGCATGTCGACGTCGACCCCGAGGTCGAAAACGCGGCCCACGGTGCGCCAGGCGTGCGAGTGCACCGCCCCCATGAAGGAGTACCCGATCATGCCGACACCCAGCGAAGAACCGCCCATCAGCAGCCTCCATCCGTCGAATCAGGCGCCGCACCAGCGGCAATCCGTATCCGGCCTTGTATACCGGTCATCCTTGAGGTCCCGTTGCCCCCTGTCAACCGATTTTCCATATTCGACGCGGCGTAGGTCGCTACCGAAGTCGCTGCTGAAGTTGCTGCCGGAATCATCGTGGCGTCGCCCCCAAAACCGAGCCAGCCACCTGAAGGATCGTCTCGACGCTCGATCGCATGTGGTTGATGTGATCGGTGACGGCGGCCTCGACCTCGTCACGCTCACCCCTGGCCACGGCGCCGGCTATCTCCCGGTGCTCTTGGGAACACGTGGTCAATCGAGTACTCGTCTCCAGGGATCGGTTCCAGAACCGTTGGATCCGGCGGCGAGTCACCCTCGCGATGTCGGCGACGGTCGGGTTATCCGCTGCCCGGAGGATCACTTCGTGGAAGGACGTATCCGCCTGCACCCACGCCTCGGCATCTCCCTGCTCGGCAGCATCGATCATGTCCTGAGCCAGCTCTTCGAGTGCACGGGAATCATCGGAGGACATGGCGTCGGATGCACGGGTGAACATGTAGGTATCGAGCAAGATCAACAGATCGCACGCATCGTTGAGTTCCTTAGTAGTCAGCAACGAGACCGTGAACCGGTTGTTGTCTCCGCGCCGGACCAACCCCTCGGTCTCCAGCCGACGCAGGGCTTCTCGGATGGGAGTGCGACTCACTCCGATTTCCTGCGCGAGTCGGTTTTCCGACAGTTGCGCATTCGCCGGCAGCTGGAAGGTCGTGATGGCCGTCACGAGCCACGTATAGGCGTCATCGCCGAGCGAAGCGGCTTCGTCCTGTTTGACAGTCATCGTGATACCCGTGATCCCCGCGCTACATCACTCGATCGACGAACTCACGCGTGTGGACTTTCACCGGAACGGTCATCAACTCCATGACTCCCTTGGCGACGTGCTCGGAGTAACGGCGAAAGGCTTCGTGACCCTTCTCGGCAGTGGCACGCAGCGGATTCCCGATGACACCGTTCTCGACGAACTCGTGGTGATCCATCGGGAAGGTGAAGTACTGGTAACCCTCGAATTCGACGTCAGGCATTCCATCGTTCTTCGAGAAGGTGCTCGGCAAGAAGTCCGGGATGTGCGCACGGGTGTCCTCCGCGCGCTCCATGCGAACCAGGGACGGATTCCAGGCCATGTCCTGTGATGTCTCGAGTTCGCTGGAGTGCCATCCGGGGGTCTCCTCCGGTGGGTTCTCCATCAGACCCTCGAGCACGCCGACGTAGCGCTCCATGTAGGGGCGCACGAAACCGATGAGGGCACCGGTCTCGTAGCGCAGTTGGCGCAACACCGGATCAACGACCTTCACATTCGATCCGTGACCGTTGACGAAGATGATGCGATTGAAGCCGTGGTGGATGAGGCTGCGCGCCACGTCGTTCATGACCGCCAACAGCGTGGAGCTCCTCAACGTAATGGTCCCTCGCCCTTGACCAGGGTCGTACATGTGCTGCGGCGAATAGCCGGCCCAGATCGGAGGGGTGTGCAGCACTCCGATCGCCTCGGAGACGCGTGCTGAGATCTCGATCGCAGTGATGGTGTCCGTGTACAGCGGTAGGTGCGGGCCGTGCTGCTCCGTGCTGGCCATCGGCACCAGGACCGTGTCTTTAACGTCGAGGTAGTTCTGAATATCGACATAGGAAAGATCAGCAAGGTTCCACGACACGAACTTGGACCGAAAATCATCATCGCCGCTGGTCAGGCGGGGCACCTCGCGTCCCGGTGCGTAGTTGTGGCTCTCTAGCGAACTGCTCATGTCCTGGTTGTCCCTTCTGATTGTTGTACGAGGTCGAGGAAGTGCTGACCTACACGCCGACCGAATTCGGGGTCATTGACGTGCAGTTGTTCATGAACGACGGTGATGTCCGGCCGAAGACGAGCGACGAACCTTTCGAGGAACGCCGCATCCGTCGCCGGATCGTAGAACTCTCCCCCCGGCACGTTGGGAATCGAGAATCCTTCGGTGGGTATGACCACCCTGATCGGACCCTTGGCACCGTTGATGCGATCAGCGAGATCGTCCGCGATGGCCAGCATGTCGTCGAGATTCGCTCGAACCAGAGCGAACTCCGGATTGTGGTCGTACCTGGGGCGATCGGTCAGGTGGTCGGGGATCGAGTGCGGCGGGAAGACGGCGAACTCCACACACCCCGGCACCACCACCTGGGGTAGGCCACGTTCGCCCGCGCTGCGCAACCGATCGTCTCCGCCCACGTGCACGCCACCCATGACGTTGCCGACGAGCTCGGACACCGTGAGGTCCACAACTCCCACGAAGTGACCGGCGTCGATGAGTTCTTCCATGGCCGGGCCGCCGACACCATTGGCGTGGAAGACCACGCCGTCCAAGCCGGCTTCCGCGAGCACCTCCCGCATCGCCATCGACGCGGTTGTTGTGTTGCCCAGCATGGTGATGGCAACCGCCGTCGAATGCTCGGGTGCTTCGAGAGCTGTTTGGCCGTGCTTCACCATTCCCGCCATCGCCGCCGCAGCGTTGTCGAAAACCGAGCAGGCGATGGCGTTCAGGCCGAGGATGTCGACGACCGTGTGCATCACGATCATGTCCGACGTTCCCACCAGCGGGTCGAACAGGTGTCGTCCCGAGGCGATCGGCGACAACACCATCTTCGGGACACCCAGCGGCAACTCCATCAGTGCCGCGGCAGACATCACAGCGCCCTCTGCACCCCCGAGACCGATGCCCCCGAGGACCAGACCTTGCCTGTGCAGGTCGGCAACCTTCGCCCGCACGAACGTCCGCATCTGGTCCACGGCCCGGCCGCGAGTGCCCGCTTGTTGCAGTGCCTCCAATGTGGTTCCACCGAACTCGGCCAAGTCGGCGTGCGAGACGTCCGGCTCGATGGATAACGGCTCGCCCAAGATCCCGGTGTCCATCACGAGAGTGGGAACCCCCAGGGCATGGAGCCGGGACCGGAGGTAGTCCACCTCCGGTCCCTTGGTGTCGAGCGTCCCGATGAGCAGGACGCTCGGCTCTCCTAACCCCATTCGACCAAGCCTGCGTGTCGGTGCCCGGGCCTAATTGCTGATCAGTGGCAACAGGGCCTCGGAGTTCTTCATGACCAGCCAGTCGTAGAACTCCTCGGTGAGGGTGCTGCTTCCGTGATCGATGATGAACTGCAACTGTTCCGGGCTGATGTCCGTGAAGTCCGTCTCGAGTGCGTTCGGGTACTTGTTCGCTGGGGTGCGGTCGATCGGTGCCACGAACTCCGCAGTCAGAGCACCGTCGTACCCGATGCTGGCGAGGGTTTCGACTACCTTCGTCCAGTCGTAGTCACCCATGCCCGCCGGCCACCGGTTGTTCTCGGCGACGTGGAAGTCCGTCAGGCGCCCCTTCGTCGAACGAATCGCCTCGTACAAGTCCTCTTCCTCGATGTTGATGTGGAAGGCATCGAGGCACACGCCGCAGTTGGGTCCTGTCGCTTCCGCGAGAACCATGGCCTGCTCAGCTCGGTTGATGAAGTAGGTCTCGAACCTGTTGAGCGGCTCGATGGCGCACCGAACGCCGGCCGCTTCCGAATGCTCGTAGACCTCTTTCATGCCGTCGACGGCCCACTGCCACTCTTCCTCAGGTGTCGCGTCGGGAACGATCTTGCCTACGGTGCCAGGGACGATTGTCATCTCGTAGCCATCGAGCTCCTTGACCATGGTGATGCAGTCCTTGACGTACTGCACCGTCGCTGCGCGCTGCGCCTCGTCCTTCGCCGGCATGTTGCGCTCACCGAGCATCAAGGTGACGGATCCCCAGCAGGTCAACCCGTAGTGGTCGAGCAGAGCCTTGACCTCTTTGGAGTCATAGATGTCAGGCTCGCCACTGATCTCAATACTCTTGTATCCGTACTTCGCGAGCCGTGCGATCGTCGTCTCGATCGGCTCCGCCCGCATCCAGTTGTGCATCGATAGGTGCATTACTCACTCTCCCTTGTTCTTCACTTCGTCAATTCCCGCGCCTAATTCATTCGTCGAGGTGGCCCAAAGCCGAGTTTTCCGGGGTTCAAGATTCCATCGGGATCCCAAGCCGCCTTCAACGACTTCAGCAGATCGAAAGCCTCCCCATGCGCTTCGCGCATGAATCGACCCAGTTTCACGCCGACGCCGTGGTGCTCGTTCAAGGTTCCGCCGTTCTCCAGTGAGGCCCGGACAGCGGCATCCCAGAGCCGGTCATGGAGCGCCATCGCTTCATCCGGATCGCTCGGAGCTTGATCGATGTAGAACCTGTCGTAAATCATCGACCCCCACGGAAACCAGTGGGAAAAGTGAGCGGTGTACGTGGCCCCGTACTCGGCGAAGCCTTCTTCGATGACTTTCTTCTTCGCCCAGTAGATATCTTCGAGTCGATCGAAACGGGCGCACGTGTCGGTTGTGCCGAAGACCATCGGCGGGGCGGGTGCCTTCCCGTGAGCGAACGGCTCGTACTTTCGGTCCCACCACAACTGCCCGAGTTCGGGTCCGTAGCTTGTCCCGCCGACCTCACCGCACACCTGGGTGATCTGCTGGACCTCGTAGTCCACCAACGGACTCGGACCGTCGCACATGAGGACGAGCAGGACTCCCTCCACGTCGGCATCGATCCACGAAGCCAACTTCTGCGTGTCCTTCTCGTCGTACAGGCGCACAACCGCCGGTCGGAGCCTGCCCACCATGATGCGCCGGCCCGCCTCGATTCCCTCGCTAATGGACGGGAAGCCGAAGGACAGGAATTCGCGACGCTCCGGAAGCGGCTCGAGCTGCATAGCCGCCTGAGTGATGACGCCGAGGGTGCCTTCCGATCCGACGAGGACTTGGACGAGGTCCGGGCCGGATGCATGGTTGGGAGTAGGAAGCGTTTCGACCAAGCGGCCCGGCGGCAGCGCCGCCTGCACCTGCAACACCAGATCCTCAGCCTTGCCGTACTTGGTCGACAGCACCCCCGATCCGCGAGCGGCGAGGAAGCCACCCAGGGTCGCTCCGAAGTGGAACGAGCCGGGATAGTGGGGCATCGTCAAACCGACGGCGTTCAGCTCTTCCTCCAGAGCCGGGCCGTCGATTCCAGCTTCCGCGGTGACGACCAGGCTCGTGTGGTCGATCTCCAGGATTCGGTTCATCCGGGTGAGGTCCAGTGCGATCCCCCCGTACGGGGCGAACGTTCCCCCCTGGGTTCCAGACCCTCCGCCCCGTGGGACCACGGGCATACCGAAATCACTGGCGATGCGAACGCACGCGGCGACTTCCTCCGCGTTTGCGGGGTGAACGGCGATATCGGCGGTGGGGTGGGGCAAGTTCTTGTAGCGCATGTACTGGCTCATCCACGACCAGTCATCAGCCTGGGCTTCAAGATCCTTGGGATCGACCGACACGTGGTCCGGTCCGACGGCATCGGCCAACTCTCGAGCGATGAGGCCGATCACATACCGACGGCGAATATCGCGTTCAGGGGCAGCGTCCAGGTTCTCCACTACGTATCCTTATCTGTATACAGGTCGAGATACTAGAAGCCGGTACGCTGTTGCACAAGCACTTTGGCCATATTCGCCGAAAGGAACAGGAGGCCCGGCATGTCTGACCCCTGGGGTCTCGAGGGCGCAACTGTGGCCATCACCGGAGCCTCGACGGGAATCGGAGCGGCCCTGACCGATGCCTTTCTCGACTCCGGCGCGATCGTCCTGGGCATCAGCCGCTCCCCGGACAAGCACCCGACGACATCGCCGAACTACCGAACCTACGCCGCAGATCTATCAGTCCGGTCCGAGACCGAGGCCTTGATCGACACGCTGAAGGCCGATCACGAGCGAATCGATGTCCTGATCAACAACGCAGGACACGCGTTGCGCGCACCGTCGGTGGACTACCCGATGGACGACTGGGATCGACTGATCGAGCTCAACCTGACCGCACCTTTCCTTCTTTCCCGCGGTCTCGCGCCGCCGATGTTGCACCGGGGTGCGGGCAAGGTCATCTTCACGGCCTCCTTG
>CALKMY010000205.1 GCA_938091275.1 Candidatus Nanopelagicales bacterium
AGGCCGACAATTGTTCCGAACACAAGTCCAAGAAACGCTGTCGTTCCGGTGTAAAGGGCGGTCTCCCACATCAGCGCGATATCTCCGAAGAAGTTCTCGGCAATCAGGGACGGGGCCGGCAGCAGGTAGGGCTGAATATCCCGGACCACCACGAGAAGTTGCCAGGCGCTCAGGAAGAGCACCGCAATGAGCACCGGTGGCCAGATGAACTTCAGCCGATCGGCCGTCTGGGTGGACATCAGACTTCGCCCACCTTGGCGCGCGCATCCGAACCTCCCACACGGCCGCGCAGAGCCTCGCGGACCGCGGTAACGGCGTCGAAGAAGGCGTCGGCTTCGCGGGTGTCCTCGTCGCGGTCGTCTCCTAGGGGCACGTCCACGATGTCGGTGATGCGCCCGGGACGGGGCGACATGACCACGACACGGTCGGACAGGTAGACGGCCTCGGGGATCGAGTGGGTGACGAACACGATCGACTTGCCCGTCTCCTTGCGGATGCGCAGGAGTTCGTTTTGCATGCGTTCGCGCGTCATCTCATCCAGGGCGCCGAACGGTTCGTCCATCAGCAAAATCGTCGGGTCGACTGCCAGCGAACGAGCGATCGCTACTCGCTGCTGCATGCCGCCGGACAGTTCCCAGGGCCGGTGTTCCGCGAAGTCCGCGAGTTGCACCATGTCGAGGAGTTCCAGGGCGCGGGCTTTGCGCTTGGCCTTGTCCCATCCCTGCAACTCCAGGGGGAGTTCCACGTTGCGTCGCACCGTTCGCCAGTCGAAGAGCGCCGCCTGCTGGAAAGCCATCCCGTAGAGCTGCTGCTCCCGAGCCTCGTGCGGAGTGTGGCCGGCGACGCGCATGTCGCCGCGGGTGGCGTCGGTGAGGTCGGCGATGACGCGCAGCAGAGTGGACTTACCGCAGCCGGAGGGCCCGATGAGCGAGATGAACTCTCCGGACTCGACGGTTAGGTGCACGTCCTGGAGCGCTGTCACCTCGTTGGACTGACCCTCGTTGAAGATCTTCCAGATGCCGTCGGCGTGGACTGCGTGCTCGGTTGTCGCCGTGCTCATGCGCTCTTCTCCTTGGGCAGGTTGCGGGTCAGGTACACGTCAAGGGCGGTCACCAGGGCGGCCACCACCAAACCAAGGGCGATGGCGCCGAAGACGGCGACGTAGACCTTGGCCGGTTGCGAGGTGATCTGGCGCGCGTACTCGATCAGTAAGCGACCGATGCCTCCGCGAACACCGGTAGATATCTCGGCGACCACGGTGCCGACGACGGAGGCCGCGGCGGAGACCTTCAGTGCCGGAACGATGTAGGGAATGGACGACGGGAAACGGAGCTTGCGCACGGTTTGATTGGGCGTAGCCGCGTAGGAGCGCATGAGTTCCAGCGATGTTGGTGTCGGTGCCTGGAGTCCTCGCAACGCTCCCACCGATAGTGGAAAGAACGCGAGGTACGCGGCGATGAACATCACCGAGTAGGTGGTCGTCCACTTGATCGGTCCAATCTCGATCTGGTTGCCGATGCCGACGATGAGGGGTGCGAGCGCGATCAGGGGAACCGTTTGAGAAGCGATGACGAACGGGAGCAAGCCGCGCTCGGCGAAAAGGAACCGCTGCATGATGACCGCGAGAAGCAACCCGACTGCCACACCGATGAGGAAGCCGCCGAAGGCGAGAAGTAGTGAACGGAACGTCGCGGCGATAACCGCGTCGAGGACGGTGTTCTCGGAGCCGCGAACTTCCGGCTCACCCATCGCCGCGAACATGGTCCACACGTGTGGCATGGTCATGTCCGAGGTGTTCAGCGGCAGCGGGATGACGTTCCCCAGCGCCTTGACGAGCTCCCACATCACGATGACGAGACCGACGCCGGCAAGCGCCCAGAGCAACGAGATGCCCCCGTTGCGGGCTCGTCGGGCGAAGGTTCGCGATCGTGCGGCACCCACCGAAGCCCCGTCCGCAGAGGTGTGCGGATCGGCGATCGCAGTGTCGGTCACCGGCGCTTCCCTTCGATGTCGTTGCGGATGGGTTGGTTGTGTGTCGTCAGGGTCAGGACTTGGCGAGCACCGTCTCCTGGATGGCCGGGATGACCTTCTCTCCGTATTGGGCCAGCGTGTGGTCCTTGTTGTCGTGCTGCAGGTACACCGCGAACTGATCGACCCCGAGTGCGCGGAGTTCCTCGAGGCGCCGCACGTGGTCTTCCGGGGTTCCGATGATGCAGAACCGATCGATGATCTCGTCCGGAACGAAGTCCGTGTGTGTGTTGCCGGCCTGCCCGTGCTGGTTGTAGTCGTATCCCTGGCGGTTCTTGATGTAGTCCGTCAACGCTTGGGGGACTGCTCCGCTGTCGCCGTAACGGTCGACGATGTCGGCAACGTGGTTGCCGACCATGCCACCGAACCAGCGGAGCTGATCGCGTGCGTGTGCGTTCTGTGCATCGGACCCGTCGGTGATGTACGCGGGTGCGGCGACGCAGTTGTACACCGCGTCGGCGGCACGGCCAGCCTCGGTGGCGGCCGCGCGGACCGATCCGATGGTCCACTCGGCGATAGACGGATCAGCCAACTGAAGGATGAAGCCGTCTCCGACCTCCCCGGTGAGTGCTAGGACTTTGGGTCCGTAGGCGGCTACCCACACGTCACAGCGGGAATCTCCTGCCCAGGGAAGGCGCAGAGTGGAGTCCTTGTAGTCGATTGCTTCGCCGTTGACCAGGCCCTTGATGTCGATGACGGCTTGACGCAGCTCGGCGACGGTGACCGGCTTGCCGTTTGTGACGCGAACCGCGGAGTCACCGCGGCCAATGCCGATCACGGTCCTGTTGCCGTACATCTCGTTCAAGGTCGCGAACACCGAGGCCGTCACCGTGATGTCCCGGGTGGCGGGGTTGGTCACCATGGGGCCGATCTTGATCTTGCGGGTTTCATCGAGGATCTTGCTGTAGAGCACGTACGGCTCTTCCCACAGGATGTGGGAGTCGAACGTCCACACGTAGTCGAACCCGTAGGTCTCAGCCCGACGCGCCAGGTCGACGACGCGTGCGGCCGGGGGAGTGCACTGCAAGACGACTCCGATATCCATAACTGCTCCTGATCTCGGCGGTGAATGCCTGGTTGGTGGAAGGTTTTAGCGGGTCCGGGGGAATCCGAGGTCGACGGATGACGTTGCCGGATCAGGCCACCGGGAGGTGACCGTCTTGGTCCGTGTGTAGAAGTCGATGCCGGCCGGGCCGTACATGTTTGCGTCACCGAACAGCGAGGATTTCCATCCGCCGAAGCTGTAGTACGCGACGGGCACGGGGATCGGGACGTTGATTCCCACCATGCCCACCTGGATGTCGAACTGGAATTGGCGGGCGGCTCCACCATCTCGAGTGAAGATCGCCGTGCCGTTGCCGTATTGGTGATCGTTGATCAGCGTCACGGCTTCCTCGTAGGTGTCGACCCGGGTGATTGACAGAACGGGACCGAAGATCTCTTCGTCGTACGCCTTCATTCCGGGCTTGACGTTGTCGATCAAGGACGGTGCGAGGAAGAAGCCGTCCTCGGGCAGATCGTTCTCTCGACCGTCGACAACGACGGTCGCTCCTTCACCCGGCGCTCCGGCCACGTAGGAGGCGACCTTGTCGCGGTGCTCGCGGGTGATCAGCGGACCCATCTCGGCGTCGGGGTCTGTTCCCGGTCCGACCTTCAACTTCGGAAGGCGAGCCGAAATGGCATCCACGAGCTTGTCGCCCGCATCGCCGACGGCGACCACCACGGAAATGGCCATGCAGCGTTCGCCGGCGGAGCCGTAGCCCGCGCTGACGGCGGCGTCGGCCGCCATGTCGATGTCGGCGTCGGGGAGCACGATCATGTGGTTCTTGGCGCCGCCGAGCGCTTGAACGCGCTTGCCGTTCGCCGTTCCGGTCGAGTAGATGTACTTCGCGATCGGGGTCGAGCCGACGAACGACACCGCGGCGATATCCGGGTGCTCGAGGATTCGATCGACGGCGACCTTGTCTCCCTGCACGATGTTGAACACGCCCTCGGGCAGACCCGCCTGCCGGAGCAGATCGGCGACGAACAACGTCACCGAGGGATCCTTTTCGCTCGGCTTCAACACGAAGGTGTTTCCGGTGGCGATGGCGTTGGCGAACATCCACATCGGCACCATGGCGGGGAAGTTGAACGGGGTGATTCCGGCCACTACGCCGAGTGGCTGGCGGATCGAGAAGACATCGACCCCGGTAGAGGCCTGCTCGGAGAAGTTCCCCTTCATCAACTGCGGGATGCCGCAGGCGAACTCGATGTTCTCGATTCCTCGGGCCAACTCACCGGCAGCGTCGCTAGGGACCTTGCCGTGCTCGATCGACACCAGTTCGGCGATCTTGTCGCGATTGGCAAGGACGAGCTGATGGAAGGCGAACATAACTTCCGCCCGTCGCGACAGGGACGCCGAACGCCAGGTGGTGAAGGCCTCCTTGGCGGCAGCGACGGCAGCGTCGACTTCCGACACGCTCGCCAAGCCGACCTGCGCCTGCTGTTCACCGGTCGCGGGGTTGTAGACCGGTCCGAAGTTGCCGGAGGTGGATCCCACCTCGGCGTTGTTGATCCAGTGGTTGATGGTGCGCAACGTGTGTCTCCTGATTCGTGATCGTGCGTTGTACGTGCGTGTTTAGACGAGGTACTGGTTCATACCGCGCTTGAGGTATTGCCCATGCCCCTTGCTGCCGAGGTACTCATCGTTGTCAATGACGACCTTGCCGCGGGAGAGAACAGTGTCGACGTGACCGTCGATGTCGAAGCCCTCCCAGGCAGCGTGATCCATGTTCATGTGGTGCTTCTTGTCGATGCCGATCTCGGTACGGCCGGCCGGGTCGTAGATGACGATGTCGGCATCCGACCCGGGCGCGATGATTCCCTTGCGCGGGTACAGGCCGAACATGCGTGCCGGTGTGGTGGCGGTGATCTCCACCCAGCGCTCCAACGTGATCTCTCCGTCGACGACGCCCTGGAAGATCAAGTCCATCCGGTGCTCGACGGAGCCGATGCCGTTTGGGATCTTGGAGAAGTCACCGAGGCCGAGCTCCTTCTGCTCCTTCATGCAGAACGGGCAGTGGTCGGTCGAGACGATCGACAGATCGTTGGTGCGCAGGTAGCGCCACAGTTCCTTCTGATGCTCCTCGGCCTTGGATCTCAGCGGTGTGGAGCACACCCACTTGGCACCTTCGAATCCGGGCTGGGAGAGGTGATCCTCCAGTGACAGGTACAGGTACTGCGGGCAGGTTTCTCCGAAGACGTTCCACGCATCGTCGCGGGCCTCCTGTAGAACCTTGACGGCTTGCTTTGCCGACATGTGCACGATGTACAGGGGCGTATTCGTCATCTTGGCCAGCATGATCGCGCGGTTCGTGGCCTCCGCCTCGGTCTCCCACGGTCGGGTGAGTCCGTGGAACCGGGGATCGGTGTTGCCTGCCGCCAGTGCCTGCTGCACCAGCACGTCGATCGCGATGCCGTTCTCTGCGTGCATCATGATCGTCGCGCCATTGTTGGCCGCCGTCTGCATCGCACGGAGGACTTGGCCGTCGTCGCTGTAGAACACGCCCGGGTAGGCCATGAACAGTTTGAAGCTCGTGATGCCCTCGTCCACGAGCTCGTCCATCGCTTTCAACGAGTCGTCGTCAACCCCACCGATGATCTGGTGGAACCCGTAGTCGATGGCGCACTCACCGTCGGCTTTGGCGTGCCAGGCAGCCAGGGAGTCCTGTACCCGCTCCCCGTACTTTTGTACGGCGAAGTCGATGATGGTGGTGGTGCCACCCCAGGCCGCAGCCCGGGTGCCGGTCTCGAAGGTGTCCGATGCGAATGTCCCACCGAAGGGCAACTCCATGTGGGTGTGAACATCCACGCCGCCGGGGATGACGTACTTTCCCTGCGCGTCGAAGACCTGCTCAGCACTCGCGGCGAGATCGGCGCCGAGGGAGGTGTCTCCGGGTGCCACGACCGCGGCAATCATCTCGCCGTCGATGAGGACATCGGCTTGGTAGCTACCGGTCGCCGAGACGACGGTGCCGTTCTTGATCAGGATCGTCATGGTTCTTCCTCCTCGCTGACGCTTCTCCTGCTGGTGCTCGAGCTGTCGTGCTGCTGCCGGGCTGCTGTCGGTCAGCCGCCATTAGGGAAAACTATGGCCGAACCAGGTCGTCGTATGCATCCGGTCGGCGATCTCGGTAGAACGCCCAGCGGTTGCGCACCGTGGTGATCAAGTCGAGATCGAGGTCCCGCACGATCAATTCCGCCTTGTAGGGGTCACCTTTCTCCCCTACGTAGCTCCCCTCGGGATCCACGAAATACGACTGACCATAGAAATCGTCTTCGCCGAGAGGCTCGATGCCCACCCGGTTGATGGCCCCCACGTAGTACTCGTTGGCCACGGCCGCTGCCGGCTGCTCGATGCTCCACAGGTACTGGGACAACCCGCGCGAGGTGGCCGAGGGGTTGAACACGATCTGGGCGCCGTTGAGGCCGAGCGCCCGCCATCCCTCCGGGAAGTGACGGTCGTAACAGATGTAGACGCCGACCTTGCCGACCGCGGTGTCGAAGACCGGGTAGCCGCCGTTGCCGGGACGGAAATAGAACTTCTCCCAGAACCCGTTCACATGCGGGATGTGCTGCTTGCGGTACTTGCCCAGGTAGGAGCCGTCGGCGTCGAGCACCGCGGCGGTGTTGTAGAGGAAGCCGGGTCCGGCGTCTTCGTAGACCGGCAGCACCATCACCATGTTCAGTTCCTTGGCCAAGGCCTGGAAGCGCTCGACGACGGGACCGGGGACCGCTTCGGCGTACTCGTAAAACTGCGTGTCCTGCACCTGGCAGAAGTAGGGGCCGTAGAACAACTCCTGGAAGCAGATGACCTGTGTGCCCTGCTTGGCTGCCTCGCGGGCGTATTCCTCATGCTTGACGATCATCGACTCTTTGTCGCCGGTCCAATCGGTTTGGACTAGCGCAGCGCGAACGACGCTCATGGCTTTCCTGCCTTCCTCGCAGTCTGGTCAGCCGGCCTTGGCGACTACTCGTGTGAGCCGGTGCACCGGTTTTGTAATTCCGTACCCTAGACGCAAAAGATTGTGTTACAACACCTGTTTGACAAACTTGTTACACGGTGATGTCGAGTTCGCGAACGAGCCAGGCAACACGCGTGTGAATGACCGGCCAGCGGCCACGATAGGGAGGTGGGGTCGTGACGGTGACCGTCCCTGCCACTGGCACCTCGGTTCCAGCCGAGTCGGTCGTGGCCTTCGTCGAGGACCGATCCCCCCGGGGTATTGCGGCGGCCGTCCACCGAATGATCCGGGCGGGGCAGGCTCAGCCCGGAGATCGGCTACCGACCGTCCGTGACCTGGCCCAGCACCTCGGCGTTAGTCCGGCGACGGTCAGCGAAGCGTGGCAAGCGCTCGGAGCAGTCGGTGCGATTCACGCCCGCGGCCGGGCCGGGACTTTCGTCCGGGACGTGGCCGAGCCCACCCGACCGACCCGATACCTGGGCATCGGGGGAGCGCCGAGCACCGAGGAATCCGCCACACTGGATCTGTCGACGGGAACCCCGGACCCTGAGTTGTTGCCGGCCCTGCACGAAGCGGTCGAGCGATTCACTACCGGCGCGACGGCTTGGACGTCGAGTTATCTCGACGAGCCAGTACTCCCGGCGCTTCGCGAGCACCTCGAGCAGTCGTGGCCCTTCCGAGCCCAGCGGCTGACCGTCGTGGACGGCGCCCTCGACGGGCTGTCGCGGATCGTCGATCAGCTGGTCGGCCTCGGCGACCGCGTGATCATGGAGTCACCGGGATTCCCGCCGCTGATCGACCTGCTGGATCGCGCCGGCGCCGACGTGATCCCCGTCGCGATCGACGAACAGGGCGTGATCCCCGCGTACCTGGCTCGGGCTCTGCGCTCGGCACCCGTGGCGGTCTTCCTGCAGCCGCGAGCACACAACCCCACCGGTACGTCGATGACCCGGTTGCGCTCGAGTCAGCTCGCTGAAGTGCTCGCGGGCAGCCGCGCGTGGGTGATCGAGGACGATCACTGCGGCGACATATCGCTGGCAGAGGATGTGAGCATCGGACAATTCCTGCCGGACCGTTGCGTGCACATACGTAGCTACTCCAAATCACACGGACCGGACTTGCGCATCGCCGCGGTCGGTGGAGCGGCCGAGGTCATCGACCCGATGGTGGCCCGACGCATGCTCGGTCCGGGTTGGACCAGCCGGCTTCTGCAGGCCGTGTTACTCGACCTGCTCACCCACGCCGATCCGCAGGAGAGCGTCCGACAGGCCCGCAGCGCCTACACCCGTCGAGGCGCGTTGTTGCGGGAGAAGCTCAAAGACCGCGGAATCGCGGCGAGCCCCGGTGACGGCATCAACGTGTGGATCCCGGTCGAGGACGAGCGGTCGGCCCTGATCACGTTGGCTGCCGCCGGCATTCGGGTGGCGCCGGGATCGCCGTTCGTGGTGACCGCAGACAGCACGACCCCCCATGCGATTCGGGTGACGACGGGTCGTCTGCCGGACGATGAAGATCGGATCGACGAAGTCGCGAGCATCATCGCCCGGGCGGCGGGCTCTGCTGGCGGCGCACTTCGCTAGCTCCGAACGGTAGCCCCGAACGAGCGGGTTTCCACCCTCGAGCGGGCCGCCCGATGAATTGCTGACTGTTACGCCACAACTGTCGCTACTTCACGCCCCAGCGGCCACGGTGACGCTATAGCGTGGTGCGCGGCAGATCTGCCACGCGCTGAACGAGTCGAAGGAGTGACAACGATGGACGCGGTTTTCGTTGATGGGAAATCCCGCCCCGGTACCTCGGGTGCTCGCGGTCAGGTCGTTAACCCGGCCAATGACGAGGTCATCGCCGATTACGAGTACGCGGGCGCGGAGGATGTCGATGCCGCGGTGCGGGCCGCACGATCTGCCTACACCGACTGGTCCACTGCGGCCCCCGTGGAACGCAGCGAAGCCCTTCGCGCGTTGGCGGATCGGATGCAGTCGCGCTCGGAAGAGTACGTCGCGGCGGAAACGGCGCAGGCCGGAAAGCCGTTGCGTTTGTCCCGAGAATTCGATGTGCCGGGCTCCATCGACAACGCTGCGTTCTTCTCCGGTGTGGCCAGGAACCTCGAGGGCAAGGCGTCGGCCGAGTGGGATGGCGACCACACGTCCATCATCCGTCGCGAGCCGCTAGGTGTCGTGGGCTCCATTGCTCCATGGAACTACCCACTGCAGATGGCCATGTGGAAGGTCCTTCCCGCGATCGCCGCGGGTAACACCATCGTGCTCAAGCCCGCGGAGATAACCCCGACGACCACCGTGATGTTGGCCGAGGACTGTATGGCCGCGGGAATTCCGGCCGGCGTCGTCAACGTGGTGGCCGGTGCCGGCCCGGTGGCCGGTGAAGCACTCATGTCGCACCCGGACGTGAACATGGTGTCCTTCACGGGGTCGACCGCTGTCGGTCAACGCGTAATGGAACTCGCGACCGCCACCTTGAAGCGAGTCCACCTCGAACTCGGTGGGAAGGCTCCCTTCCTGGTCTTCGATGACGCTGATCTCGACGCGGCTGTGCAGGGCGCTGCGGCCGGTGCGCTGATCAACACCGGACAGGACTGCACCGCGGCGACCCGCGCGTACGTCCAGCGGCCGCTGTACGACTCCTTTGTCGAGGCGGTCAGTGAGCTGTTCTCGCGCGTTGTCATCGGAGACCCACTCGATGATTCCACCGACATCGGTCCGCTGATTTCTCGCCGGCAGCAAGACAGGGTGGCCGGTTTCGTGGATCGGGCTCGCGCCGACGGAGCCACCGTGCGCGCGGGCGGCCACATCCCGACCGGAGATATGGCCAAGGGGGCCTTCTATCCGGCCACGGTGATCACCGACGCCGCCCAGACCAGCGAGATCGTTCAAGCGGAAGTTTTCGGACCGGTGTTGGTCGTCCTACCGTTCGACTCCGACGATGAAGGCATCACGCTGGCAAACGACACTCCCTACGGCCTGGCGGCATCGGCGTGGTCGACCGATGTGTTTCGAACACTTCGGGCCCAGCGTGAGATGCAGGCGGGGTGCGTGTGGATCAACGACCACATCCCGATCGTCAGCGAGATGCCCCATGGGGGCTACAAGCAGTCGGGATTCGGGAAGGACATGTCCACATACTCCCTAGAGGAATACACCCAGATCAAGCACGTGAGTATGGACATAACGGGCACTGCCCGAAAGGAGTGGCACCGCACAATCTTCTCCGAAAAGTGACCCGAATTATCCACCCATCACGCCACCTCGGGCATATATTCACCTCGGTAGGCGACGGAAAGGACCACCATGATTTCTCAACGTCCGGAGATGGTTGCAGCTCTCGCAGGCTCTATGCGCTCGTCGGTTTCGCGCCGTCGACTGCTGCAGGCCGCGGGCATATCGGGCACGGCGGCAGCGCTCGCCGCGTGCGGTGCTGGCGGTGGATCATCGAGTGATCCGACACAGGAGCCCACGACCGAAGAGACCTCCGCCGCGGAGACGCCTAAGGAGACAACCGCCGAGACACCGACGGAGACCGGACCGGAAGACCTGTCCGACGTCGAGAAGGTCATCGCGTGGTCGAACTGGCCGCTGTACATCGACTACGACGATGAAGAGGTCGGTCGTCCCACCCTCGATGCGTTCTCGCAGCAAACGGGCATCGAGGTCACCTACAACGAAGACATCAACGACAACAACGAATTCTTCGCGAAGGTTCGCACCCAGTTGGAGCAGGGGCAGGACATCGAGCGCGATCTCGTCGTTCTCACTGACTGGATGGCGGGCTTGTGGATCCGGAGCGGATTCGCGCAGAAGTTGGATCCCGCCAACATCCCCAACATGAAGAACCTCGTTGACGAGTACTACGACGTTTCCTTCGACCCTGGTCGGGAGTACTCGCTGCCGTGGCAATCCGGTTTCGGTGGACTCGCCTACAACGTCGACCTTCTCGAGTCGTCTCTGGGCGTCAGCGAAATCACCACGATGGATCAGCTCTTCGACCCGTCATTGAAGGGTCGCATCACGTTGCTGTCGGAAATGCAGGACACGATGGGTTGCATCATGGCCTGGCAGGGGGCAGATCCCAGCAACTTCACCGATGCGGAGTTCGAGAACGCCATCGACAAACTCACGGAGATTGTCAGTACGGGGCAGGTCCGGCAGGTCACGGGTAACGACTACATCAACGCACTGGAAACCGGCGACATCATCGCGTGTATCGGATGGTCCGGTGACGTCTTCGCGATGGACGGCAACTACGGCTTCTCGCTGCCGGAGTCCGGAGGCATGCTCTGGAGCGACAACATGCTCATTCCTTCGACGGCCACCCACAAGAAGAACGCCGAGGCCGTCATGAACTACTACTACGAGCCCGAGATCGCGGCGGAAGTCGCCGCCTGGGTCTGGTACATCTCGCCGGTCAAGGGGGCGCGTGAAGCGATGGAGGCGATCGATCCCGAGTTGGTCGAGGTTCCCTGGATCTTCCCGACGGAGAAGGAACTGACGAACTCGTACGTCTTCATGACGCTCACTCCCGAGCAAAACGAGAAGTACCAGCGGCTGTTCCAGCAGGCGATCGGTCTGTAACGACATCGTGTGCGGGGGCCATGAGCCCCCGCATCGTCGTCTCGTTGTCCCGAAGGGTGGTCGATGGTCGAGTCACGCAAGGTTGAGGATCTTCACCTTCGCAACCTGACGAAGCGGTTCGGTGACTTTGTCGCAGTCGACGATCTCACGCTGACAATTCCCGCCGGTAGTTTCTTCGCCCTCCTTGGTCCCTCCGGCTGCGGCAAGACCACGACCTTGCGGATGGTGGCGGGCCTCGAGGATCCCTCCGAGGGTTCCATTTCGATCGGCGAGCAGGACGTCACCGGCTTGCGAGCCTTCAAGCGTCCGGTCAACACCGTCTTCCAGTCGTATGCGCTTTTTCCGCACTTGGACATCTTCGAGAACGTCGCCTTCGGTCTTCGGCGGCGGGGAGTCAAGGACATAAAGCCGGCCGTGGAGTCGATGCTCGAACTCGTGGAGCTGACTCCGATGGCTCGCCGCAAGCCCAAGCAACTATCCGGAGGGCAGCAACAGCGGGTAGCGGTGGCTCGAGCGCTCATCAACGAGCCTGAGGTCCTGTTGCTCGATGAGCCGCTCGGCGCGTTGGACTTGAAGCTGCGACGTCAGATGCAGATCGAACTCAAGCGCATCCAGATGGAAGTGGGGACGACGTTCGTGCACGTCACCCACGACCAGGAGGAGGCCATGACGATGGCCGACACCGTCGCGGTGATGAATGAGGGGCGCATCGAGCAGATGGGGGCGCCGGCAGACATCTACGAGCTGCCGGAGACGGTCTTTGTTGCGCGCTTCCTCGGTCAATCGAATCTTTTCGTCGGCAAGCGGGAGTCCAGTGGGTCGGATTCGGTGACGGTAGCGGCGCACGGCCAGCAGTTCACTATCCCGAATTCCCGCAATAATGCCCCGGGCGGTGATGTCATCGTGGGGGTTCGTCCGGAGAAGATGACGATCGTCGACTCGGGTGACCCCATTCCCGACATGCACGACCGCATTGCTGGCCGCGTTGTCGACGTCTCCTACACCGGAGTCAGCACCCAGTACCTCGTGAAGACGAGTTGGGGTGAGGAAATCACCGTCTTCGAGCAAAACGACGTCGTCGGCGATCAGTCGGAAGTTGGTGACTCGGTGGAAGTTCATTGGGCGCGTGACCACGCGTTCGGGCTCGATGGAACGGGCACGAGTGCGGACGACGTCGAGTCCGCGATGCCGGTGGTCTGATGCCCGCGTTGATCCCCACCTCGACGTCGGAGGCACCCCCTCAAGTCGCGGCCCGCAAGCCGCGGACGGGGTATCTGCTCCTCGCGCCGGGTATGGGCTGGTTGGCGGTCTTCTTCGCCATCCCGTTTGTGACGCTGTTCATCACGAGCCTGCAGGTTCCTACCGGGGCATCCGGGGTGTATGCACCCGGGTTCGACATCGCCAACTACGGCGAAGCACTCTCGCAGTACGGACACCTGTATATCCGCTCGTTCATCTACGCCGGTCTGGCGACGCTGTTCGCCTTGATCATCGCCTACCCGCTGGCCTACTTCATCGCCTTCCGCGGAGGTCAGTGGAAGGGCCTCTTACTCGTTTTGGTGATCGCCCCGACGTTCGCCAGCTTCTTGTTGCGCACCTACGCGTGGCGCACGATCTTGGCGGATGAAGGGCCGGTCACCGGCTTCTTCAACGCCCTCGGCGTCTTGCCCGAGGGGCGAATTCTCAGCACCAGCATCGCGGTCGTCGCCGGCCTGACCTACAACTTCCTGCCCTTCATGATCCTTCCGCTGTTCGCCTCCTTGGACAAACTCGATCCGCGATTGATCGAAGCATCCAACGACTTGTACGCGTCACCGGTTACGACGTTCCGCAAGGTGGTGTGGCCACTGTCGCTGCCCGGGGTGGTCGCCGGCACGTTGTTGACCTTTATCCCCGCATCGGGTGACTACATCAACGCGCAACTACTCGGATCGATCACCACCAGAATGATCGGTTCTGCGATCCAGGTGAACTTCATTCAGTTCCGCGACTATCCGATCGCGAGCGCGCTCTCGGTGATGTTGATGTTCATTATTTTGATCGTCGTGTCGATCTATATCCGCCGATCCGGGACGGAGGATCTGGTCTGATGCGCTTCGTCCGTCGTCATATCCTCACCGTCGCCGCGTTCATCGTGCTGGTGTATCTGTTCATTCCGGTTGCCGTGGTGGGCGTGTTGAGCTTCAACGACCCGCCGAGCAAGTACAACACCAAGTGGTACGGGTTCTCCCTGGACGCGTGGACAAACATGTGTGGAATTCCGGGCGTCTGTGAGTCCTTCATCGAGAGCATCAAGATCGGTCTCATCTCCACCTTCGTGGCCACGGTTCTGGGAACGATGGTCGCGTTCGCGCTCGTGCGTTATCGCTTCCGAGGCCGGAAGACGACGAACCTGCTGATCTTCTTGCCGATGGCGACACCGGAAGTCGTGATGGGATCGAGCCTGCTTGCTTTGTTCTTGAACATGACGTTCCCGCTCGGCACCACGACGGTGATCATCGCGCACATCATGTTCACGATCTCGTTCGTCGTTGTGGCCGTTAAGGCACGTCTGCAGGGACTCGATCCAAGCTTGGAAGAGGCATCGCGAGACCTCTACGCCGACTCCCGGTCGACTTTTCAGCATGTGACATTCCCGCTCGTGGCTCCGGGTATCGCCGGCGCGGCCCTTTTGGGTTTCGCGCTGAGCTTCGATGACTTCATCATCAGCTTCTTCAACGCGGGAACATTGGTGACATTCCCGATTTACGTGTGGGGCGCCGCCCAGCGAGGAATCCCGGTCCAGGTGAACGCCCTCGCCACCTTGGTGTTCCTGGTGGCTTTGGCGATTGTCCTGATCGCGCAGTTTGTTGCCTGGCGTCGCCGCAAGGCCCTCCAGGCCGACATGGCGAGCAGGGACGCCGACCTCAAGGCACTCAGCATGGACGCCCTCTCCCGCTCCTAACCGCGAGCCAGCGGAAACGTGCAGAAGTGTGTGCGGGAACGTGCGGCCATAGCCCGTTCGTTGTGCGTTGTCGGCGTACAATGACACCACTTAGTAGTGCCGAAGGGATTGGTGGGACGTCGCAACGATCGGTTGCGACCCTCTGACACGTCTCACCCTGGAGATCCCATGAAATTCGCAACCAAAGCCACACCGGAAGCCCTTGACTCCATTGCGGACGCCAAGCGGTCGGTGTTCTGGCTCGACCGACCCGAGCGTCCTGAACTCGAGCCGGGCCTCGAGGCTGACATCAGTACGGACCTCGTCGTGATTGGCGGCGGGTTCACCGGACTGTGGGCCGCGCTCCTCGCCCACGACGTCGACCCCGATCGAGACATCGTGTTGATCGAGCGCACCCGCATCGGCGACGGCGGCACCGGTCGCAATGGCGGATTCGTCGCTGCGAGCCTCACGCACGGCTTCGGAAACGGTCTGTCCCGCTGGCCGGGTGAACTGCCCACGCTGCTGTCGATGGGACAGCAGAACCTTGAAGACATCGAGACGTTCATCGGATTGAACGGCATCGACTGCGATTTTCGTCGCGCGGGAGAGATCGATGTCGCCGTCGCCGACCACCAAGTCGCGGAATTGCGCGAGGCCGCGGAAGAGATGAACGCCTACGGTCTCGGCGTCGAGTTCCTCGAGGGCGACCAGATGCGCGAGCGGATCGATTCGCCGAGTTACCTGGCCGGGCTGTTCGACAGCAGGTCGGTCGCGCTCGTGGATCCCGCCAGGCTCGCCTGGGGGCTGCTGGAGACGGCGAAGAAGCGTGGCATCCGAGTGTTCGAGAACACCGAGATGACCGGATTCGAGGACCAGGGAGATCGAATCGTCCTGAGCACCGGACAGCACTCGATCACCGCCAAGCGAGCCGTTGTTGCCACGAACGCATTTCCCAGCGTTATCTCGGCTATCCGCCACCGGGTTGTTCCTGTCTACGACTACGTACTGATGACGCAGCCGCTCACCGATGAACAGTGGGAGTCGGTGGGTTGGGCGGCACGTGAGGGTGTCAGTGACTCGGGCAACCAGTTCCACTACTACCGCCCCACCGATGATGGGCGGATTTTGTGGGGCGGGTACGACGCCATCTACCACCCCGGTAACGGTTTTGGTCCGAAGTTCGAGAACGACGAAGAGTCCTACGCCCGTCTCGCCACGCACTTCCTGCAGACGTTTCCCCAGCTCGAAGGGATCCGCTTCACGCACGCGTGGGGCGGCGCGATTGATACCTGCTCGCGGTTTACCGCGTTTTGGGGGACCGAAGCGGACGGCAAGATCGCCTACGTGGCCGGCTTCACCGGCCTCGGGGTGGGTGCGAGCCGGTTCGGGGCCCAGGTGGCACTCGACCTCGTGGACGGCTACGACACCGCGCGCACGAGGTTGCAGATGGTCCGCTCCCAGCCGATGCCGTTCCCACCGGAGCCGCTACGCACGCTGGGAATCAAGTGGACGACGACGTCCCTCCAGCGCGCGGACGCCAAGGGCGGCAAGCGGAATCTGTGGTTGAGAACGTTGGATCGTTTCGGGCTCGGATTCGACTCGTAGTCCCCTCAGCGGGGCACCTGGAAGAAGTGTCGTCGCACCGGAATGCCTAAGTCATCATCATCGGCGCGTTTCGGGGCGGCGGCCTTAGGAAACTTGGACGAACTGCGCGCCAAGCAAACCGGACACGGCGCGAATGTCCGTGGCAAGGTGTCCGGTAGTAGCTACTGAATGGTGGGTAACGCCTGAGCGAATCCACTCGGACCACGCGCCCTCCAGGGTGGGGGAATGGAAACGAAATGCGCCGTTGGGGACGCCGGTACGAGGAATTTGACGACTGGTGAATTCGCCTTCGGCCACCACAAATCGAGGCTCTGGGGCCATGACGAATGCGACGAGACTGGCTGGTCCGGGCGATAGCGAGAACTGTGCACAGGGACCGACGATCGAGTCGTGCAGGTACCAGTTGTTGGGGACGAGGAGCGGCTGGTCCGAGCACAGGCCGAGATCGTGTTCGCCGGAATTCGCGAGAATGACCTCCTGACTGTCGAAATCGAGCGCTTCGATCTCGTGGTAAAGGGTGGGATACCCGAGACCACGCACTGCGAACATCGCGAGCGCCGTGAGAACGTCGCCGGTGCACGTGAAGGGCACTCCATCCGTAGTGAGACGGCCCAATGCCAGACAAGGTGCGAAACCGAATGACGGATTCCCGCGAAGCGACCCGTCATGACAGTTGATGGCGCCTGCCACGGCTCCGGTCGCACGAACGATGCCCCGCAACGCCACTTCCGCCTGAGCAGCCCTCGTCAACGCCGTCTCGGTCACCGCTTGGTCGACGTCAAATTCCTCGCGAATTCGTTCGACCACCGTGAGTGCCTCGTCGACTCCCACGGCGGCCGTCTCCTGGGCAAAGACCGATGCGGGAACACCCACCCGCCGGGGGAATTGATCGACGCCCTCTGGCGGGACGACGGTGGTGTAGCCGGGGATCGGATCCCCGATGGTGACCAAGGGGCGCCTCAGGATCTGACCTGCAGTGACCACCCGACGGATGGCGCCGTGGACGACATGAGCGCCCGAAAGGCTGGAAGCCACAACATCGAATCTGTATCCCGCTCGTGTCAGAGCGCTCGTCACCATCGGGGCGCCGACGGACGATCCAGCGGTGGTGATGTCGGTGTGGCTGAACGAGTCGTCCACCCGATTCGACCGGCTGAGCGCCCACACCAGAACCGGAGTTTGGCGCAATCCGTCCAGGGCGGTTGTCGTGATCGATGACGGGGCTGCCATCGTCGATACGACGACGACGGCATCAAGATCTGTTAGCTGTTCGCCGACATCCCTCGCCGTGTCGATGTCGGGGATTAGGGTCGAAGCGGCGACATGGCATACCCGGGACGCGATGTTCGTCGCCTCGGACAGCAGTCTCTCGCGGTCCGCGCGAAGATCCCAGGGGACGGACGACTCCCAAAAATCCCAGTAGGGCATGAGCAGTGCTACCCGTCCGGGAGAACGGCCGACCTGCGACACCGACGCGGGCGCCGATATGGAATTGTTTCCAGAATCCATTGCAGCCTCCAGGTCGGATCCCTAGCCTAGGTCCATGGCGATCATGGGCTTCTCCGAACTTCTTCAACGGCGCGTCCGTCTGGGGGCGTGGGAGGACCAGAAGGTCTCGACGTACCGCAGGATCCTGGAGTCGATCGACGATGGTGATTGGCGTCAGGCCAGCGAACTGGCTGAGTATTTCGTGGACGAAGCTGCCGTCTGCTGGAACCTATACCGGCAGTGGCTCGCCGACCTCGAGGACTTCCTGCGTGAAGAGGGGACATCCGAGGCGGACCTGGATGCCATCAGGGTTCAACTGCAAGAGGTCACGCGTTTACCGGACGGACGGCGGTTCGACTCGCATGCCATGTGGGATCGCTTCAACCAGTTGATCGCCGACGTGTGCTCGGCGTGTGAGGCTAGCGATGCTGAGAGCGCTAAAGGGCTGATGGCCGAAGCGAAGGAGGTGTGGCGCCAAACGCAC
>CALKMY010000206.1 GCA_938091275.1 Candidatus Nanopelagicales bacterium
CCTCACGGGCAGCGCCTCCCGAAGCGCCCCTCGTGCTCGCTCCAGCGGGCTACCAGACGACAGCGATGACGATGGTCGCGATCGACAGCCCGCCGATCGCACCCCAGATGCCCGTCTGGGGTCGCGGCTTGCGGCGCCCGACGAACGCGAGAATCGTGATGATCACCGTGAGAATCAACTTGATGGCGATCTTGGTGTGATCCCATGCCTCCCAGCCGGTGTAGGGGGTAGCGACTCCCATCTCGGGCAGGCCGACCAAGAGCAGACCCGTCACCAACTGGGTGAGCGCTCCATGCACCATGGCGGGATTGACCCCCCTATCCGTGGACTTCATCTGGACGAGAAATCCACCAACCACGCTGGCGAGACCGATGAAATGCAGGATAAGGATGATGTCGTACACGATGTCCATGGAACCTCCCGAGACGGCTCGTTGCACCTCATCCCATGCTAGGGGACCGGGCACCCCTTCGAGGCTGCACCGACCCGGAACCGTTGATATCGTGGAGATCGCAGCGCCTGAGCGGGCGCGCACGTTACCGCCGATCCATGACTGGCAGAGGAGCACCCCATGGCTGAGACCAGCGACCCGTCCGCCGACGTGCTCCGCGGCATCTGGCAGCAAGACACCGATAACCTTCAGGATCTCGACGCCGAGTGCAGCCCGACCAAGGTGTGCCGGAACATGAAGGACGTCACCTTCGACGGGTATGCAGACGAGGGTGGAGACGTCAAGGCAGCTTGGCGCAACACCCTCGCCCAGGAGGGCAAACTCGGCGGCAGCAGCCTCGCCGACCTCGTCAACGGCAACCAGAACTAGCGTCGCCCGATGACCGAGGCCGAGGGTGCCGGTGGAGTCCGCGACCTGATCACCCAACTGCGGGCAGAGGACTACATCGCCGATCGAGGGCTCGCCACGTCGCTGTTCCTCGCCCTTCAATTGGGTAAGCCGCTGCTGCTCGAAGGTGAAGTGGGAGTCGGCAAGACAGAGTTGGCGCGCACCGTGGCGCGGATGACCGGCCGCCAACTCATCCGACTCCAGTGCTACGAGGGCATCGACATTCACCACGCTGTCTACGAGTGGGACTACGCCCGGCAGATGCTCTACGTACGCTCACTGGGTGACGCAGGGACCCAAAGCCATGAGGACGATCTGTTCGGGGAACGCTTCTTGATCGAGCGACCTCTCTTGCAGGCCGTTCGAGCGGGCGATTCGTGCGTTCTGCTCATCGACGAGATCGACCGCGCTGACGACGAGTTCGAGGCGTTCCTGCTCGAACTCCTCAGCGACTTCCAGGTCACCATTCCCGAAGTGGGCACCGTCGAAGCCGAGTCTCGGCCGATCGTCATCCTGACCTCGAACCGCACCCGCGAACTGCACGACGCGTTGAAGCGCCGCTGCCTCTACACCTGGATCGGCTTCCCCGAACCCGACCGAGAGATCGACATCGTGCGCTCGAGGTTGCCCGGCGTCTCGGAAAACCTCACCGCCCAGGTCGTCGCCGCGGTCAACCACCTTCGCGAAATGGATCTCGAGAAGTTGCCCGGGGTTGCGGAGACCATCGACTGGGCTCAGGGGCTCAACGCCGTCGGCGCCACGCACCTCGACGAGCAGTCCGCTCTCGAGACGCTCGGTACCGTCGTCAAGGATCGCGACGATCTCGAATACACCACACGAAGCATTCAGGATGTCCTCTCCTGACGCTCCCACCGAGAGCGTGGATGAACTTCTCGTTGGCTTCGGCCAGGCTCTCCGGGACGCGACGATCACGGTCGGGACCGACGACGTCCTCACCTTCACCACGGCGGTGGCCGAACTCGACGTGACGGATCTCCTCGATGTCTACTGGAGCGGCCGGGCCACACTGGTCCGGCGCCGCGAACAGGTGCCGATCTACAACGAGGTATTCCAGCGGTATTTCCTGGCTTTCCATCCCGAGGCGGAAGATGTCCTGAAGAAGACGATGAAGTCTTCGTCGACGGCCGGGGCCACCCTCGAGATTCCCAACACGGAGGAGGGGCTCCCCGGAGAGTTGAGCCCGGACGAAGTCAAGTTGGGATACGTCGCGAGCACGTCGGACATCTACCGGCACAAGGCATTCGCCGACTGCTCGGACGCCGAGATGCGGCAACTTCGTCGACTCATGTCGAGGATGCGGGTGACTCCTCCGAAGAAGAAGACCCACCGAACAACGTCCACCCGCCGCCGATCAACACTCGACATGCGTCGCATGGCTCGCGATTCGATGCGTCATTTGGGAGATCCGAAAGATCTTCACTTCAAGACCCGGAAACACAAGTTGCGGCCCCTTGTGTTGATCCTCGACGTCTCCGGGTCGATGGCGGACTATTCGCGCAACCTGCTGCAGTTCGCCTATTCCGCCCGACGCGTCAACGCGAAGGTCGACGTCTTCTGCTTCGGTACACGACTCACGCGAATCACCAAAGCACTCGACCGCCGGGACCCCGACGAGGCCATGCGACTCGCAGGAGAAGAAGTCCTGGACTGGGATGGTGGAACGAGAATCGGTGAGTCGATCAAGAGCTTCACCCGCCAGGCTCGCCGGGCTCGACTCGGCCGCGGAGCGATCGTGGTGGTCTGCTCCGATGGCCTGGATCGCGGGGACCCACAGGACCTGGCCGAGGCGATGGAAAGCCTGTCGCGGATAGCCCATCGAGTCGTGTGGGTGAACCCCCACAAAGCCGACGATCAGGAATGGGTGCCGGCGGCTATGGGGATGATCATCGCCGACCCCTACATCGACGAGGTGCACTCCGGGCACAACCTCGCTAGCCTCGAGCGGCTAGCTGACCGACTATCGAAGGTGGGATGACGTGCGCTACAGCATCTCCTTATACGCCGAGGGTGATCGAGAGGTCTCCTTGGAGGAAGTCGTTGAACTAGCCGACGCCGTTGCCACCCTCGAGGGAATCGCGTCCGGGTACGGAACCATGGGCTACGGAGCGCAAATCGTCGTGGAAGCGGACAACTCCGACGCCGCCGTGGACGTTGCGCTCGAGAAGTTCGCGGCCGCCGTGGCGACAACGTCCCTCCCGACGTGGCCCGTCGTGAAGGCCGAGTCGGTGAGCGAGGACGACGACTACGCCGAACTCGAGGATGAGATCCCGTGATCCGACTAGGCAGCCTGGCGGGCTACTCCTTCGAAGGCCCCCGCGCCTTGGCCGGCTGGACCGCACCGGCCAAGCCGGCCGTCTACGCGATTCTCGCCAAGTCCAATCCCGACCGCCCGCAGGAATTCTCGGTGATCTTCGTCGGGCACTCGGACGACCTGACGACGGAGGGCTTCCCCTTCCGTCACGCGCGATCGAACGCGTGGATGAAGCGCGCCGACGGCAAATACAACCTGCACGTGGCTTGGCTGGAAGTTCCCGGAGGAACGAGGGCGCACCGCGAGCAGATATCGCACGAGTTAATCGCCATCTATGAGCCGAGCTGCAACATAGACAAATTCGACAAGGCCTGGAAGGCGGAATGGATCGGCGAGTATGAGACTCCGGTGACGACGCCCCTGACAACGGATAAGCGCCCCACGTAAGTTACACGCGGGGCGCTGTTCCGACACTTGCCAACCCCGCAGGGCTCGACCGGTAGGGACGTCAGTCGTCCATGGAAACGCCGACTGCCTCCATCATGCGCGAGCGGCGCGTACCCATGGGAGGTCGCGCTACCTTCTCAGGCACGTGCTCGTCATGCTGGAACGTCGCGCCGACCACGATTCCCTCGCCCATGCCGTACAGGAGCGGAAGGGCTCCGGCGACGACACGGCCCGTCGAGTTGATGGACGTCAAACCCGGCTCGATCGCTTCCGCGTCCTTCTTGATGTCCCAGACGAGATCAGCCGACTCCTCCAGATTTGTGGCCACCTTCTTCAACTGGGAGCTCACGATGAACAGGTAGATCGCCAGGCCCGCGATGAGCGCCACGATGTTGATAACCGACCACAGTGCTAGTGAACTCATGACCGCACCTTGTCCAATACGCGTCCGAGGAACAGGTGGTGTTCCAGACCCTCCGCCAACACAGCCTCGACGCCGCCGGCGGTTGTTGTAATCAATTCAGTGTCGGCCGTGTTGGCCTTGGTAGCGGTCAAGGTCTCCTTGATAGCCGCCACCCGCTTGTGAATCCGATGCACGAAGATCACTAGCAACGTCAGTAGTGCGGCTACCGCGACCACGACAACGGAGCCGAGAACGTTGGCGATCGTCCACAAGTTCTCCACTTGCGAGTCCATGTCAGCCTCCCAACTTTGCTCGTCCGCGCTTCAACCCGTCGATGATGGCGAGGGCGGATGCGATGGTTTCGTTTAGTCCGGCGAGTCCGGCGGTGTTCCGTTCTGCCTGCGTTAACCCATCCAGGATGGATCCCGCCTGGTTACCGATGCGCCAGGCAAGGGCCAAGATTGACACCACCAGCACAACGACGACGAGCACTACGACGAGTCCGATGATGTAGCCGGCAAGCCAGCCGCTTTGTCCAGAGAAGTCCACAAGCCCTCCTAGATAGATTCCGCAAACGAACGAACCGGAGCGAGGCTCGCGTTGACAGAGGTGACAACCGGCTCGACCGTCGAGGTCTTCTCCACGATGACCTGGACGCCACCATCGAGAGCGTCAAGGGTGTCCGCCGTTGCTTTCAGATGGAAGATGGCCCGCAAGAGGCCGAGCGCGGCAGCAGCGACGATCAACGCCGCCACAACGAGCGTGATGATTGCATCAGTCGACATGTGCTCTCCTAACCCAGCAACTTCGAGACAGGACCGGCGTACCGCACCGATCCATTGGCAACTTCCTTGATGACGTCGTCGGTCTTGTCGAGCAAGGCCGGCGTGGTGTTGAGCTCACCAATGAGCGCGACGCCCCCGTCGAGTGCGTCCTTCGATGCGCCTCGAATTCGTTCCAAGGCGCCGAGCAGACGATTCAGCAGGGCTACCAGCACCGGGACGATGACGATGATCAGGATGAGGTTTCCGATTCCCCAGAGAGTCATGAACGCCTCCTTACGAGCGGCTCGGGGCCGGTTGATAGGGCAGGAAGAATCGAGCGAAGACTCTCTTGACGGCCAGCGTGAAGGCCGAGAAGGCGATCGAGATGCCGCTCGCTGCCTGCGGCGCACCCACCGCCATCGGGTCTCTGCCTTGGGCGATAGCCGTCATGCGAGTTTTCATCGAATCCGCGGTCTGGTCGATGAGCACCTCGGTGAAGTCCGCCACGAGTCCGCGACCGTACTGAGCAGCGGCTCCCGAGATGGTCAGGTCGATCGCCAGATCCACACGAGTTGATCCACCTAGTGAGTTGAGCGATGCGTCCAAGACCACGCTCGCAGCTCCGCGGCCCTTCTTATCGGCGCCGGCGCCCTCGAGAACGATGACTTTCTTGGTGTTATCGCGTGACTTGATCTTCAATTCACCCGAGAACTCCAACTTCACCGGACCCGCCGAAATGGTGACGTCTCCCTCGTACTGATCGTCACCGATCTCTTTCGTGAGATCGGCGCCGGGAACGCACGCGGCGACGAGCGGAACGTCGTCGAAGAAGCTCCATACTTGATCGATCGGTTGATCGACCTGGAACGAATGGTTAATCAGCATGGAGCCTCCTGCTGGGTGGTGATGAATGAATCCGGATCTTTCTCGAATGCCTTGCGGCACCCCGGTGCACAGAAGTAGTAGGTGACGCCCCCGTACTCGAAGGGTCGGTTCTCGGCCACCGCGTCGACCGTCATGCCACACACGAGGTCGATCGCTGTCGTCGGCTCGACGACGTCAAGTCCGGCGACGCTTGAGGGCTTGAGTTCTCCCGAGGCCCGACGCCGAACAAGATCCGCCAGGATGGAGACCGCGATCTCCCGATGGCCGGTGTGACCGAGGTCGATCCCGATCGGCACTTGGACGCGCGCCAACTTGTCCGGGTCTCCACCTTGCTCGGCGAGGAACTCCCGAACCACCCGGCCCCGCTTGGCCGACGCGACGAGTCCGATGAAGGCGGCTTCGGTTTCCAAAGCGAGAGCAAGCACGTCCTCATCTCCGTGACCCTGGGTCCCGATGATGACCGCGGAGGATGCCGACACGTGCGCGGGCCCGAACTTATCGGCATCGACCAGGTCTCCCCGCCACCCCAGATCACGAACCAGGTCCAGCAGTGTCACCGCCATCGGAGAGCGCCCCACGATCACCACGTGCGGCGCCGCCATCACCGGCTCGATGAAGATCTGCAGCGCGCCGTCACTTTGGCAGGAGATCGGAATGGTCATGACACCCTCGGGCACGTGCATCTTCTCCAGATCCTCAGGCTGACCTAGCCAGACCAGGGAAGCACTGCCCTCCTCGAGCACCCGCCGAGCCTCGCGCAACAAGACGGGTTCGGCACACGCGCCGCCGATCCAGCCGAACAACTCGCCCTGGGCTGTGACGATGGCGCGGGAGCCATGTTGCCCCGACGACGGTGCCTGTCGCCAGACGACCGTCGCCATGGTGAAGGACTCACCCGCTTCCACCAATTCGACAGCGCGCGCCATCACGGCCGCGCCATCGGCTGCCCGAGAACCGTTGGTCACGTCAGTCGACCCTCACCGGTGGCATTCCGCTGATGTCCTGGCCGTTTCGAACAGCGTCGTAGACCCGGTTGGGCATCAACGGCATGTCGACGTTGCGCACTCCCGTGTGCTCGATAGCGCTCATGACGGCGTTGACGAAGGCAGCCGGGCCGCCCACCGTCGCACACTCGCCAATGCCCTTCGCACCGATCGGGTGATGCGGGCACGGAGTCACAACCTCGTGTAGCTCGAACCCGGGGGTCTCCCACGCGGTCGGGAGCAGGTAGTCGATGTAGTTCGCCCCGATGCAGTTTCCTTCCTCGTCGAAGGTGATGTACTGCATGTTGGCCATTGCGTACGCCTCAGTGAGGCCACCCATGATCTGGCCTTCGACCACCATCGGGTTGATTCGAACACCGCAATCGTCCACGGCGACGAACTTCAACACGTCCCACACGCCCGTCTCCGGATCCACTTCCACCTTGCAGATGTAGGCGGCGAACGGCCACGTCAGGTTGGGCGGGTCGTAGTAGGCGTTGTTCTCCAAGCCAGGTTCCAGGCCGTCCGGCACGTTGCTGTACGCCGCGAGTGCGCAGTCCTGAATCGTGACACCACGCTCTTCGTTGCCGCGAACGTAGAAGCGACCCAACTCCCACTCGATGTCCTCCTCGGACACTTCGAGCAGGTGGGCGGCGATTTTGCGGGCTTTGGCGCGGATCTTGCGAGCCACCATGGCCACTGCAGCGCCGGCGACGGGAGTCGAGCGTGATGCGTACGTTCCCATGCCGAAGGGGGCTGTATCCGTGTCGCCTTCCTCGACGACGATGTCGTCGGCGGGGATACCCAGCTCGTGAGCGACGATCTGCGCCCAGGTGGTTTCGTGCCCCTGACCCTGGGTTTTGGCTCCCGTACGCAAAATAGCTTTACCGGTCATGTGGACCCGCAATTC
>CALKMY010000207.1 GCA_938091275.1 Candidatus Nanopelagicales bacterium
TTCGAGCCGGATCTCGATGATCTGCTGAAGCGAAACATCGACGCCGGCCGGCTACGTTTCACCACCAGTTTCGCCGAGGCCGGTGAGGCAGCCGATGTCCACTTCATCTGCGTGGGCACTCCCCAGCAACCAGGTGCCTACGCAGCGGACATGTCGCAGGTGTTCGGATCGATATCGGCCCTGGCTCCCCACGTGTCGAGCACCGACGTGATCGTCGGCAAATCAACCGTCCCGGTCGGAACAGCCGATGAGATCGTCGATCAACTCAAGAACACGGCAGCGAGCGGGGTCGACGTGGTGTGGAACCCGGAATTCCTGCGTGAGGGCTTCGCTGTGCAGGACACGCTGAAACCCGACCGACTGGTCGTCGGTGTGGCGAGCGAGCGCGCCGAGCAGGTCATGCGCAGTGTGTACGCACCACTGATTGCTGACGGCGTTCCCTTTCTCGTCACCGACTTCCCCACAGCAGAGCTCGTCAAGGTGGCGGCGAACTCCTTTCTGGCCACGAAGATCTCGTTCATCAACGCGATGGCCGAAGTGTGTGAGACGGCAGGCGCCGACGTCACCATGCTCGCCACCGCCATCGGCTACGACCCTCGCATCGGCAACCGGTTCCTGTCCGCCGGCCTGGGCTTCGGAGGGGGCTGCCTACCGAAAGACATTCGGGCGTTCATGGCGAGGGCTGGTGAGCTCGGAGCCGAAGAGGCCCTGACGTTCCTGCGCGAGGTGGATCAGATCAACCTGCGTCGGCGCGCACACACCGTGGACCTCGCCCGCAAGACCCTCGGAGGAGATCTGCGGGGCAAGGTCGTCACCATGCTCGGCGCGACGTTCAAGCCCGATAGCGACGACGTGCGAGACTCCCCGGCCCTCGATGTTGCTGTAGCCATCTACAACGCGGGAGCGCACGTGCGCGTCCACGACCCGAAAGGCTTGCCCAACGCAGAACGCGTCTATCCGCACATGGATTACCGCAGCGACCTCGACGATGCTGCGACTGGCAGCGACCTTCTGATCCTGGGCACCGAGTGGCGCGAATACCAAGATCTCGATCCGGCATCCTTGATCGACAAGGTCCGCAATGCGGTGATCATCGACGGTCGCAACGTCCTAGATCCGCACCTGTGGCGCAGTGCCGGATGGACCTACCGCGCACTCGGCCGTCCCACTGCATGACCGGGAGCCTGGCGACCGACGATCAGATTCGAGATCTGCTCACCGACAGTCGCCTGTGGTTCGTCGCGGGCCTGGGCGACAACCCCGGGCGACCGGCCTACGGAGTGGCTCGCTTTCTGCTTGATGTCGGCAAGACCGTGGTCCCGATTCATCCGCGGGCCGAAACGGTGCACGGGAACAAGGGCTTCGCGTCGATCGCAGACGCGAGTCGTGTCCATGGCCCTCCCGACGTCGTCGATGTCTTTATTCGATCCGATCGGGCTGGTGAGTTTGCCGATGACGCCATCGATGTCGGTGCCGCAGCCGTGTGGTTCCAGTTGAATGTCATTGACGCTAACGCAGCGCAACGCGTGATGGACGCCGGAATGCTCATGGTGATGGATCGCTGCCCAGCGATCGACTATCCGCGACTGGTTACCTAGCGCTCGCGTCGGATCTTCTCGCCCTTTTCGCGTGCGGCCGCATTCAGTTCCCCTTGGAATTCCTCCATGCGGTCCACCAGGGACTCATCGGAGATCCCGAGCATCCGCACCGCCAGGAGCCCGGCGTTACGCGCGCCACCCACGGCAACGGTGGCGACGGGAACCCCCGACGGCATCTGGACGATCGACAACAGCGAATCCATCCCGTCCAGCGGGGTCGCATTGACCGGCACTCCGATGACCGGCACCGGGGATACCGACGCAAGCATCCCCGGCAGATGGGCGGCTCCGCCGGCGCCGGCGATGATGACGCGCAGTCCACGAGATCGAGCTGACTTTCCGTACTCGATCATCTCCTCCGGCATGCGATGGGCGGAGACAACGTCGACCCGATGCGCGACGTCGAACTCATCGAGGGCCGCTGAGGCCGCCTCCATCGTCGCCCAGTCCGAGTCGCTGCCCATGCAGATGCCCACACGGGCGTCGTTCGACCTACTCATTGATCGCCCCGCTGAAGTAGTCAGCGGCATGACGAGCACGAAGTAACAGGCTCTGCGGATCACTTCCGACAGCGGTCACGTGACCGACCTTACGGCCAGGGCGAACCTCCTTGCCGTACAGATGAACTTTCACTCCGGGATCGCGGGCGAACACGTGCCGGTATGCCGAGTACAGGTCACCCACGTCGCCGCCGAGGATATTGACCATCACCGCGGCTGGTTCGCGCGCGTTCGGTGAGCCCAACGGCAGGTCCAGCACCGCACGGAGGTGGTTTTCGAATTGACTGGTGATGGCACCCTCGATGGTCCAATGACCGGAATTGTGCGGTCGCATAGCCAACTCGTTGACAAAGATCTCATGTCCCGTGTCAAACATCTCCACGGCCAGCATGCCGGTCACGTCCAATGCCCCTGCGATGTCAAGCGCGATCCGCTGCGCCTCCACCGCCCTGTCCGGATCCAAGCCAGGAGCCGGCGCGACGACCTCGCTGCAGATTCCTTCCGTCTGAACGGTCCGCACAACGGGATAAGCGGCGGTCTGACCACTCGGGGAGCGCGCTACTTGCGCCGATAGTTCCTGCGTGAAGGGAACCGCCGCCTCCGCGAGCCACACAGCTCCCGGCGGGAGGGGCTGAGACATGACCGCGTCGAGATGGCTTGCGCTTTCGACCCGCCACACACCTTTGCCGTCGTATCCCCCACGGGAGGTTTTCACGATGAAGGGGTAACCCACCGTTTCGGCGAAATCCTGTGCGTGTGCCGACGACTCGACGATGCGCCAGGCGGGCACCGGTGCACCGACCCCTTCGAGGGTTCGGCGCATGATGGCTTTGTCTTGAGCATTGACCAGCGCGCGGGGCCCCGGCCGCACGGCGACTCCTCGAGCTTCCAACTTCTCCAGAATCGGCCCGGGAACGTGCTCGTGATCGAACGTGACCACATCACATCCGTCGGCAAACGCCAGGACAGCGTGCTCGTCATCGTGCGCCCCTAGGCAGACGTCGGACACCACCTGGGCGGCCGATTCCTGTCGCGATGTTGCCAAGACCCGCAAGTCGATGCCCAGGGCCGCCGCGGGTGCCGCGCTCATGCGCGCCAATTGACCTCCACCGACCATGCCTACGCGCGGTCGATCTTTGGAAGTCACGCGCCCCAATCTAGCCGTCTGCGACCGGCGAGTCGGTCACGTCATCGGTGGGAGCGGATCATCGCCCGCTGCGCCATCACGCCGACGCGAATCGTCGAGTTCGTGGAGCTCGTAGACCCTGCGTTGGATGTCCTGAACGTTCGGAACATCATCGATGGCGAGGTCACCGTCATCACTTGCTGACTCGATTTCCAGTGCGCCGTAGTTGAGAATGCGCCCGAGCACACTGATGTGGAACGACACATTGTTGACCTTGTTCAGGGGCATATCGCGACCCTGCTTGGTGATGAGCCCGCGCCGAACGATGATGCGCCGAGAGGTGAAGACGTACTGAGTCGTCATCCACCGACCGAAAGGCACCAGCACACGCCAGATGGTGATCACGACGACGGCGATCAGGATCACCCAGCGCAGCCAATTGACCGAAATGGAGAAGTACAACCAGGAGGCAACGAACACTTCGATGATCAGCACGATCACGGGAGCGATGAGGGCCCGCCAGTGCGGCTTTAACTCGAATGCCACGGTTTCGCCGGGGGCAAGAAGCTTGTCGGGGTACGTCACGTCCGTATCGTTGCATGAACCACGTC
>CALKMY010000208.1 GCA_938091275.1 Candidatus Nanopelagicales bacterium
TGCCGCGTCTGACTCGGCGACCTTTCGCAGCACCGAGGATTCCGCTCGCGCATGTCGGGTCGGGACCGCCGCCCGGGCCACGTCCCAAAAAGTCCCGACATACCTGTCGGCCACGTCCTGGATCAACGTGAGGGTTTCGGGCGACAACGGCGGTACCGCGTCGATCACGCGCTCGAGTGGCTTCGGTGAGTCGACATCTGCCTCATCAACTCGGTCGATGACGTACGCGTCGCGCAATCGCCCGGAGAAACGAACGCGAACTCGAGCGCCGGGAACTGCCCTCTCGTGCCATTCGTCAGGAACGAGATAGTCGAAGTCTCGATCGAGATGCATGACCCCCAGGTCGACGCGCACGCGGGCGATCGGACCTAGCGACCCTTCGACGGGTCTATTCGGATGATCCTCGCTAGACACCCGCTGCTGTGCGGAGATCCGCCGCCCGATCGGTGCTCTCCCACGTGAAGGTGGGCCCAACCTCGGTCCGCCGGGATGGTTCATCGGCGTCGAGTAGCTGGTTGACGCCTTGCGGACGCCCGAAGTGACCGTAGGCGCTGGTGGTGCGGTAGATCGGGCGCAGGAGATCGAGGTCGCGGATGATCGCCGCGGGGCGCAGGTCGAAGACCGCTAACACTGCTTCCTGAATCTGCTCGTCGCTCATGACTCCCGTGCCAAAAGTTTGCACGAAAACGCCGACAGGATGTGAGACGCCGATGGCGTAGGCAACCTGCACCTCGCAACGAGAGGCAAGACCCGCGGCCACCACGTTCTTGGCCACCCATCGCATGGCGTACGTGGCCGACCGGTCCACCTTCGACGGGTCCTTTCCGGAGAAGGCCCCGCCACCGTGACGCGCCATGCCGCCATAGGTGTCGACGATGATTTTCCGTCCGGTGAGACCGGCGTCGCCCATCGGACCGCCGACTTCGAATCGTCCTGTCGGATTGACGAGCAGGCGGTAGTCACGGCTATCGATATCGAACGTTTCCAGAATCGGATCCACTACATGTCGCCGGACATCGGGAGTCAGCGTTGCGTCGAGATCCACATCAGCCGCGTGCTGACTGCTGATGACGATCGTGTCGATGCCCGTCGGACGATCGTCCTCGTCGTAGCTGATCGTCACCTGCGTCTTGCCGTCCGGGCGGAGGTAGTCGAGGGTTCCGTCCTTGCGCTTGGCCGTCAACTGCTCGCTCAAGCGGTGCGCCATCGAGATCGGCAACGGCATGAGCTCTTCGGTGTCGGTGCACGCGTAACCGAACATCAACCCCTGGTCACCGGCGCCCTGGCGATCGAGGGGATCCTCGCTGCCGTCGGCTCGCTCTTCGTATGCGTCGTCCACTCCTTGGGCGATGTCGGCGGACTGCTTGCCGATGGAGACACTGATTCCGCATGACTCACCATCGAAGCCCTTGACGGAGGAGTCGTAGCCGATGTCGAGCACGGTTTGGCGCACCAGGTTCATCACATCGGCGAAACCTTCAGTGGTCACCTCACCCGATACGTGCACCTGACCCGTCGTCAGCATTGTCTCGACGGCGACGCGGCTGCGGGGATCTTGCCGCAACAGGTCGTCAAGGATGGCGTCGCTGATTTGGTCGGCCATCTTGTCCGGATGACCTTCCGTGACCGACTCCGACGTGAATAGGCGTTGCGACACGAGGCTCCCTCACAGCTGTGGAATGCCGAGGATGATCCTCGACGGCGCGAGTAGTCTAGCGATCGAAACGCACTGCGTCCCAGATGGCATGCGCGGCGATTTCCTTGCTGACCGACTCGCGAAGGTCGCAATCGCCATTGGCGTCGATGATGGCGACGGTCGTCTCCTCATCCCCAAAAACCGCCCCATCGGAGACGTCGTTCGCCACGAGATAGTCGCATCCCTTACGTGCGAGTTTGGCCAGAGCTCGGGTGGTGAGCGACTCACCCTCGGCTGGAGTCTCGGCGGCGAACCCCACGATGACGGGTGTCGAGCTCGATCCGCGCTTGGCCACCAATTCGGCCAACACGTCGGTCGTTCGCTCCAAAATCAATTCCGGTGCCGCCCCATCGGCCAACGATTCCTTGGTGATCTTGCCTGGATGCGAGGTGACAGGACGGAAATCAGCGACGGCGGCGGCCATCACGACGACGTCGGGGTTCTCCTGGGCGACGAGTTCGTGCATGACCGACCGCAGTTCCTCTGCCGTGCCGACCCGGCGTACGGCGCACCCGGCCGGAACGCCGACGTCGAGATCACCATCGACGTGCCCGACGACGGCGGTCACGGTAGCTCCCCGAGCGATCGCGGTACGAGCCAGGGCGAAGCCTTGGCGGCCGCTGCTCTTATTGCCCAGGAAGCGCACGTCGTCCCAAGGCTCTTGCGTTCCGCCGATGCTGATGACCACGTGCCGGCCGTGCAGGTCTGAGCGGGTAGCCCGACCACTGCTGGCCATGGCCAGTGTGGTTTGCGCCGCTTCAGCAATCGCCCGGGGCTCGGGAAGTCGCCCCGCTCCGGAGTCCGAACCCGTGAGCCGCCCGTCGGCTGGGTCGAGGACGACCGCACCGCGCTCTCGGAGCAAACGAACATTTGCCTGGGTGGCCGGGTGCAACCACATTTCGGTATGCATCGCCGGCGCGATCACGACACGACCACGAGTGGTCAACAACACGTTGGTGAGCAAGTCACTGGCGATCCCATGTGACGCGCGGGCGAGAAAATCTGCCGTGGCGGGCGCAACGATCACGAGATCGGCCCGCTGACCGAGTTCCACGTGCGGGACCTCGTGCGGGGACTCCCACAACTCACGAGCGACCGGCTTGCCGGACAGAGCGGCCCACGTCGGTTCGCCCACGAAACGAAGGGCGGACGCCGTGGGCACAACTGTCACGTCGTGACCGGACTCGGTCAGTTCGCGAAGAAGGGAGACAGCTTTGTAGGCGGCGATTCCGCCGGTGACTCCGAGCACGATGTCGGCCATAACGACCGTCGGGCCTTCCCTACTCGGTTTCCTCGCCCGCAGCGAAGGGATCGACGGGCGCGGCGGCGCTGGTGGCGGCGGCTTCCTCAGTTGCTTGAGCGGCGGCTTCAGCAGCGGCCTGGGCAGGGTCGAAAGGTTCAGAGGTGAGTAACCCTGCGTCAATCTCGCGCATGGCGATAGATAGCGGCTTTTCCTGGACGTAGGTCTCAACCAGGGGACCGACGTATTCCAGGAGCCCCTCGCCGAGCTGGGAGTAGTACGCGTTGATCTGGCGAGCACGCTTCGCTGCGTAGCTCACCAATGAATACTTCGAGTCTGTCTTTTCCAACAGATCGTCGATTGAGGGGTAGGTGATGCCCTCTGGCTGTGACGTCACAGGTGGTTCCTCATTTGCCGTGGGGGGATCTCTCGGAGTATCCCGAGAGGCCCGCAGAGTCTATCAAGGCCTCCGCACACTGCTCGACGTCGGCGTTGACGAGCACATGGTCAAACTCCGCCGCCGCCGCCAACTCGGCTTCCGCGGCAGCAAACCGGGCTGCTTGAGCCGCCTGATCTTCTGTTCCGCGCCCGGTGAGCCTGTCGAGTAGGACGTCGATGCTCGGCGGAGCAAGAAAGATCAGCGTGGCGTCGGGCTCGGCTTCGCGCACCTGACGGGCCCCTTGCACCTCGATTTCCAACAGCACCGGCGTTCCCGCCATCCGGTGGGCGTGGACCTGCGCGCGAGGCGTGCCGTATCGATTGCCCGCGAACTCCGCCCACTCAAGCAGGCCGCCTTCGGCGGCCAGTTGATCGAACGACTCCCGGGTGTGGAAGGTGTACTCGACTCCGTCGGTTTCGCCTGGGCGAGGTTGTCGTGTCGTCGCCGACACCGACAGCCACACCGATGGACAGCGACGAAGAACCTCGGCAACCACCGTGCTCTTACCGACGCCGGATGGACCGCTGACCACGACAAGTGGCGCGGGGCTTTCCTCGACCGATTCGCTCATCAGGTTCTACATTCTTCTGCGATGGCAATCGCTGCTGCTCGTGGGTCTGGCTCTCCCGTGATGGGCCGCCCGATGACCAAGAGATCCGATCCGTCGGCGAGCGCTTGCGCCGGCGTCGATGCGCGGCGCTGATCGTGCGCGCTCGCCCCCGCCGGTCTGATTCCCGGGGTAATGAGGTGGATTTCCGATGGAACGATCGAGCGCAGCCGGGCCACCTCATGGGGCGAGCAGACCAGGGCCCGGGCGCCAGCGTCGACCGCAGTGGCTGCCCACCGAGCGACGATGTCCGAAGGTAAACCGGAGATTCCCAATTCTCCGGCAGACTCCTGATCCAAACTCGTCAAGAGGGTCACCGCCGTCACCCGGGTGTCTGGTAGCGCTTCGACGGCCGCGCGCACCATCTGCGGACCTCCCGAAGCATGCACCGTCAGATACGTCGGTGCGAGCGGCGCGACGGCTCGGGCGGCCCCGGCAACGGTTGCCGGTATGTCGTGCAACTTCAGATCCAAGAAGATCGAGATATCCGAGTGATCGGCATCCCGTGCAGCATCTCGAGCGGCGAGAACACTGCGATGACCATCCCGACAGAAGGCTTCCAATCCAACCTTGAGGCATCGAACATGCGGCGCAACGCTGGCGGCCCAGGAGGTCAGCGTTGAAATATCGGGCGCATCGAGAGCGACCGCGATGGGCGCGATGTATGGAGCCGGTAGTTCGGTGCTCTGCCTCGGATTACTCGGTGATGAAATCCCAATCCTCCAGTGAGCTCGTTTCCTGCGGTGCAGGTGTGGCGTGCTGCGCGCTCGCTGGCGAGGGAACGTCGCGGTCATCCGCGCGATGCGCGAATCCGATCACGTCCTGCACGCGATCGAATCCTCGCGCCCGCACCTCCCGTGCAAGTTCTGTATGGATACGACTCGGCGCGCTCGGGTCGTGGAAGACGGCCGTGCCCACCGATACCGCGGTGGCTCCGGCGAGCAAGAATTCCAGGGCGTCCCGACCGGATCGGATGCCCCCCATTCCGATGATCGGGATTGTGGGAAACGCCTGATGCACCTGCCAGACGCAGCGCAGAGCGACCGGTCGGATAGCCGGCCCGGAGAGCCCACCGGTTGTTCCCGCCAGCGTCGGGCGCATGGTGGTCGTGTCGATTACCAGGCCGAGCAACGTGTTGATCAAGGACA
>CALKMY010000209.1 GCA_938091275.1 Candidatus Nanopelagicales bacterium
GGCACGTTGCCCGCCGCCGGGACGGTATCGAGGTGTCCCGCGATGATGACGCGCGGTGTAAGGCCCCGCGTCTGAGCAATGATCGCGTTTCCCGAGCGATGGATCGATAGGTGGCCGCACTCCCCCAAGGCAGCTTCGACCAGATCGGCGATCTCCTGCTCGTGGTGAGACTCACTCGGAATATCCACCAGGGCGGTGGCGATCTCGACGACGTCTGCGGAAAGGTCCAACGGCACGTGGATACGGTAGCCCGGTGAGCAATTCATCTGTCGTTGAGGAACTCATCCCGGTCTCCGGTCCCGCGTCGGGCTTGGGTTTGGCGACCGTCGACGGGGACACCATCCTCGACGTCTGGTTTCCACGACCCAGCCTCAGTGCAGAGCCCATGGACGTCGCGTCGTTAGACGCAGGAACACGCGGCGACGAGCTCCGCGGGGTGCGAACCGTGGCGGTGCGCACCGTCATCGACGATCTGGCAGCCCCTCCCGTCGACGCGGCGGACGCCTACCTTCGACTCCATCTACTGTCCCATCGCCTCGTAGGCCCCCGCACCATCAACCTCGAGGGAATCTTCGGCACGCTGCACTTGAACGCCTGGACCAACCTCGGCCCGGTCGAACCGACGCGTGTCAACGACGTGCACCTACGCGCGCGCTCGAAAGGCGTGCACGTCACCGTCTTCGGCGTGGACAGGTTCCCGCGCATGGTCGATTACGTGATCCCCAGCGGGGTGCGGATCGCCGATGCCGACCGCGTGCGACTCGGAGCCCACGTTGCGGAGGGGACCGTCGTCATGCACGAGGGGTTCATCAACTTCAACGCAGGAACACTCGGCACGTCCATGGTGGAGGGGCGCATCAGCGCCGGGGTGGTCGTCGGCGACGGATCCGACATCGGCGGGGGTGCATCCATCATGGGAACTCTGTCCGGTGGTGGCACCGAGGTGATCAGTATCGGTCGCGGGTGCCTGGTCGGCGCCAACGCCGGCGTAGGGATCTCTCTGGGAGACGATTGCGTCGTCGAGGCGGGTTGCTACATCACCGCGGGCTCCAAAGTCTTGCTGCCCGATGGGGCGGTCGCCAAGGCGCGCGAGTTGTCCGGTCACTCGAATGTTCTGTTCCGACGCAATTCGCAGTCCGGGGCCCTGGAGGTAGTGCAGCGCTCGGGGAGTTGGGGCGGGCTCAATGCCGACCTGCACGCCAACGACTAGTGCGTGTCAGGTCTGCTGGGTCGTGAAGCCAGCGTGTTGATTCGGTCGATTAACGCGAGGTCATCGGGGCGTAGTCGCGCAGGACTTCCCCCACATACACCTGTCGTGGCCGGCCGATCTTGGTCGTCGGATCTTCGATCATCTCGCGCCACTGGGCGATCCATCCAGGAAGTCGGCCAAGCGCGAACAAGACGGTGAACATGTGGGTCGGGAAGCCCATCGCCTTGTAGATCAATCCCGTATAGAAGTCGACATTCGGGTAGAGCTTCCGCTCGATGAAGAACTCGTCTGCAAGCGCGACCTCTTCGAGCCGGAGTGCGATGTCGAGAAGCGGATCGTCCACATTCATCTGCTCGAAGACCTCGTATGCCGTCTTCTTCACCACGGCCGCGCGTGGGTCGTAGTTCTTGTAGACGCGGTGACCGAAGCCCATCAGCTTGATTCCGGCTTCCCGATCCTTCACGGCGCGGATGAAACGATTGACGCCTCCACCGGAGGCGTGAATGTTTTCGAGCATCTCCAGCACAGCCTGGTTGGCTCCTCCATGCAGTGGACCGAAGAGAGCATTCACGCCAGCGGAGACGGATGCGAAGAGATTGGCGTGCGATGACCCGACGAGTCGCACCGTTGACGTCGAGCAGTTCTGCTCGTGGTCAGCATGCAAAATGAGCAATTGATCGAGTGCGCGAGAAATGATGGGGTTCGCTACGTATTGTTCCGCCGGCACACCGAACGTCATGCGCAGGAAGTTGTCCTCGAAGCTGTAGGAGTTGTCCGGATACAAGAACGGTTGACCTACGGACTTCTTGTAGGCGTATGCCGCGATGGTCGGAAGTTTCGCCATCAAGCGAATCGTCGAAATGTGGACCTGCTCAGCATCGAACGGATCCAGTGAATCCTGATAGAAGGTAGAGAGAGCCGATACGGCGGAGGACAACACGGCCATCGGATGCGCGTCGCGGGGGAATCCGTCGAAGAATCGCCGAAGGTCCTCGTGCAGCATCGTGTGCTTGGTTATCGAGTCGGAGAACTCCGTCAACTGGGCCGCTGTCGGTAGTTCGCCGTAGATCAGCAGGTAGGACGTCTCCAGGAAGTTTGACTCCTCGGCAAGCTGCTCGATCGGGTAACCCCGGTAGCGAAGGATGCCGGCTTCTCCGTCGATGAAGGTGATAGCTGACGAGCAGGACGCCGTATTGACGAAGCCGTGATCCAAGGTGACGTGGTCGGTTTCCCGCAGTAGAGCCGAGATGTCGAGGCCGGATTCCCCGACTGTCGACGGTACGACCGGAAGCGGCACCTCTCCGTTGGGGTGCTGAACCGAGTAATCAGACACGCAAACCTCCTGTGGACAGGCTACCCACGCACACCACCGGCTCACAGCGGGGTGGCATAGACACTTCTGTGATCCGCCTCACGACGGCAACTCATCAACCGACGAGTCGAGACACCGCGGCATTCACCCGCTCATCGGTCGCCGTGAGAGCGATTCGAACATGGTCGTTGTCACCGTAGAACTCACCGGGAGTGACCAAGATCCCCCGTTCGGCGAACCAGCGCGTGGTCTCCCACGAGTCCCGACCCAACGTCGCCCACAAGTACAAACCCGCAACACTGTGGTCGATCGAGAAGCCCGCAGATTCCAACCCTTGCCGCAGATGGGCTCGTCGCGTCCGGTAGCGATCTCGCTGCACATGCACATGTTCGTCATCGCTGTACGCGGCGATGGCAGCTCGCTGAATCGGTCCCGGAACCATCATCCCGAGGTGTTTGCGAACCGACAGCAGCTCGTCGATGATGCGGCGGTCTCCAGCTACGAATCCGAAGCGGTAGCCCGCCATCGACGAGCGCTTTGACAGCGAATGCACGGCCAACACGTGGGAGAGGTCGCCGCCATTGACGCGTGGATCGAGCACGGAGATCGGGTCTCGCTCCCAGCCCAGTTCGAGGTAGCACTCGTCACTCACCACGACGACGTCTCGCTCCCGCGCCCACGAGACGATCTGTGAAAGTCGCTCCACCGAGAGCACCGCGCCGGTCGGGTTGCCGGGGCTGTTTAACCACACCATCGATGCGTCATCGACGCTCTCGACGTCATCGGTGGCCACTACGCGCGCGCCGGCAACCGTGGCGCCGACGGCGTATGTCGGGTATGCCACCTCAGGAATGACGACGGTGCCGGAGTGGCCGATGTTCAAGCCGGTCGGCAGCCACGCGACCATCTCTTTCGATCCGATCGTGGGGAGAAAACCCACATCGGTGGCTCCGGTACGGCGCGCCAGCCATTGCGTGCAGGCGTCTCGCAACTCCGGAAGCCCAGCCGTCGTGGGGTAGCCCGGAGAATCCGACGCTTCACACAATGCGCGCTGGACGACGTCCGGTGTGGGGTCGACGGGGGTGCCCACCGACAGGTCAACAACGCCGTCGGGGTGCTCCCGAGCGCGCTCCGCAATCGGAGCGAGCGTGTCCCAGGGGAAAGCTGGCAACCGGAGCGTCATCCGGTCACCGCCAAATCAGGCGTCTTCCTTGGGCGGGACATTCGCCAGCAACGCAGCGTCGAACGACTGTCCACCGAGCTTGGCCGCCCCACCCGGGGAGCCCAAGTCCGAGAAGAACTCTGCGTTGGCCGCCGTGTAGTCCGACCACTCATCAGGGACATCGTCTTCATAGAAGATCGCCTCGACCGGGCATACGGGTTCGCACGCGCCACAGTCCACACACTCATCCGGCTGGATGTAGAGCATCCGATCGCCCTCGTAAATGCAATCGACGGGACATTCTTCGATACACGACTTGTCTTTGACATCCACACACGGGAATGCGATGACGTAGGTCACCTGAGGCCTCCGGTTCGAAACGTTGGTGCCCGGAACTCCCCGACACCGGGGGCAACGCTACACACCTCTCAGCATGATCGCCGCTTACGGGCCGGCGGACGTTTCGCCGATTCCATCAATCTCCAGACAAGCCGCTCCGTAGCCATCCGGCCATGCTCTGCCGAGGGGCGCCGAGCCACCTAGGGTGACGTCCGTGAAGCTCTACGACACTCGTACGCGGACGGTCGAAACGATTACCCCGCAGCGCGAGCGTCACCTCACCCTGTATGCGTGCGGCCCCACGGTGTACCGCGACGCCCACGTGGGCAATATGCGGACGTTCCTGCTGACGGATCTCATCGCCCGCCTCGCGGGACTGCACGGCTGGCACACGACGGTGGTCCAAAACATCACAGACGTGGGACATATGGCCGACGACACCGGCCTCGGAGGTGTCGACGAGGGCCAAGGCGATGGCGAGGACCGAATTCTGCGTCAGGCCGAGCATGAGGGCCGAGGAGCTCTCGCGGTGGCCCGCCACTACGAAGACGCCTTCCATCGGGACCTTGCCGCCCTCAACATCCACCCGGCCGACCATTACCCCCGCGCGAGCGAATCGATCGACGACATGATCACCTTGATCGCAGAACTCGTCGATCGCGGACACGCGTACGTCGGTGGTGACGGTTCGGTCTTTTTCGACGCCCGCTCCGTTGCTGACTATGGCGCTCTGAGCGGCAATCGTCTCGATGACCTGCGGCCAGGACACAAATTCGACGCCGACATCGATTCCACCAAGCGATTCCACGCTGACTGGGCCTTGTGGAAGAAGGCACCGGAAACCCGCACGCAGTTGGTGTGGGACACACCCTGGGGAGTCGGTTTTCCCGGCTGGCATACCGAATGCAGTGCCATGAGCCTCAAACTTTTCGGCACATCAATTGACGTGCATACCGGCGGTATCGATCTGCGCTTCCCCCACCACGAGGACGAAAGAGCGCAGAGCAATTCGGTGACGGGAACCGACGTTGTTCGCCACTGGGTGCACGCGGAACACCTGCTCTTCGACGGACGCAAGATGAGCAAGTCGGCCGGCAATGTCGTGCTCGTGGATCACGTCGCCGATCGCGGCATGGACCCCCTCGCGCTGCGTCTGGCTTTCCTTCAGCATCGCTACCGCCAGCAAATGAATCTGACCTGGGCGGTCATCGAGGGTGCACAAACAACTCTTGATCGTTGGCGAAAGAACGTGGCTGCGTGGGCGACCTCACCATCGGCACCCATCCCCGACGATCTTCAGCAGGAGTTCCTGTCCGCCGTCGATGACGATCTCGACACACCGCGCGCTCTTCAGGTCCTGCGATCCGTGGAACGGGACAGCAATCTCACCGACGGAGCGCGCTTCGAATTCTTCGCCTGGGCGGATCGACTCCTCGGATTGGATCTCGTCCGCCGGGTCGGGCAGGCCACGGCAGCAGACCCCCTACCTGACGACGTGCTCGCATTAGCCGCTGAACGCCAGGAGGCACGGGCACAACGTGATTTCGCGACGAGCGATCGGCTGCGAGACGAGCTCGCCGCCCGCGGGTTCACCGTGACCGACACACCCGACGGGCAGGTTATTGATCGCAGCGACGCCTAGTACGCGTCAGCCAACGTCGATTTCCTCGGCCGGAACGTTCTCGAACGTCCCGTCATCGGTCGCCGGAGCGGCATCGTCACTGTTGCCGGCCGGTGCATCCTCTGCAGGTGCATCTCCCGCCGGCGCGTCTTGAGGATTCTCCTCGTCCGTCGTCTCCTCGTCCTCGTCCTCGTCCTTCTTCTTCGGCTTCTTGCCGCAGATGACCTTCGGTGCAGCTCTGTAATACGAGCGGATCGTTTCTCGCTTCACTTCCTGGTCGTTTTGGTAGAAGACTCGATCGACGTCGATGGTGAAGCCTGGGATGCCTGCTTGCGGGGTGCACCCATCCTTCTTCTTGCGATAGATCTTCTTGGGTTTCCGGATACTGTTGCGTTCGCCGAACTCAGCATCGATCTCGTCGTAGATCTTCGTTCCCCAAAAATCGACCGTCATCGACGAGTTGGTCATGTCCGTTGTGATCACCACCGGATACGGACTGTCGTTGCGGAACTGCATATCGAAGATTCCCCAGGCAACGGTTGCTTCCAGGCCCGGCTGGTAGCGGGAGATATACACCGAGTGGGCCCGGGTACTCACCCGTTCCATGCCCGCGAAGAAAGCTGCCGTCCACACCGCGGTCGTCGCAGCGGAGACGCCACCTCCCAGGGCCTCTTCGAAGACACCTCCGGGGCCGATGATGGTGCCCTCGGTGTATCCGTGCTCCTCGGTCCTTTCCAAGATGGTGTCGTTCATCGAGAACGTGTCTCCAGGCATCAAGACGGTGCCGTTGACG
>CALKMY010000210.1 GCA_938091275.1 Candidatus Nanopelagicales bacterium
GAGGTTCGCCGCGGGTGCGGCCACGGTCACCAGGGCCGGCAGGACGGCGGTGAGCGAAATGAACGACAGGTCAGCCACCACGAGATCTGGCGGGTAGGGCAGCGCATCACGCGAGGCGTCGAGGTGTCGAACGTTCGTGCGCTCGAGGACTGTCACCCGATCGTCGGATCGCAACGACCACGCCAACTGCCCGTACCCGACATCGACGGCGATCACGTGGCGAGCACCTCGCTGCAGGAGAACCTGGGTGAAGCCACCGGTCGAGGCTCCGGCGTCCAGCGTGTTCGTATCCCGGATGTCGAGACCGAACGCGTCCAGGGCTCCGATCAATTTATGGGCGCCTCGGGAGACGAAGTCCGACCCGGGTTCGGCGACCAGTTCGATCGGGGCTGCGTCGTCCACCTGGGTCGCGGCTTTCGTTGCGGTAACTCCCGAGACGCTGACGCGGCCCCCTTCGATCGCGGCACGGCCTTGCTCGCGAGAGGAAACCAGGCCTCGGCGCACCAACTCGGCGTCTAACCGACGTCGGGTCATGACGCACTCCTACCCAGACGCCTCGTCCTCGGCTACCAAGCCGTTGAGCGTTGCCCGAAGAGCGCTCTCTACTTCTTCGAAAACACCCACGTGCTGTGTCACGTTGGTGTCGGCGAGTGCATGCAGGGAATCGAGTGCACCGTCGACGTCGGCGTTGCCGGTGGGCTCCCAGACCGGGAGCACGGCATCGGGAGACGGTGTTACCTCCGGCGCCACTACCTCGTCGACGACGAGAATGTCCTCGGTCGAAGCGTCATCGCTCAAGACGGCATCGCTCGAAACTTCGTCGCTCGAGATACCTTCACCTGAGATGTCCTGATCAGGAGCCGAATCCCACTCGCCCGACGTCATTCAGGGACCACCTTCTTCTTCACCTTCGGCGCTGGCGCGGGCGTCTCGTTCCCGTCGGCGGACGGTGCATCAGATGCGGCCGAAGATGCGTCGGCTCCGCTCTCCAAACGCTCCACGCGCGCCCGCAGCGCGGCGAGTTCGTCTTCGCGGACGAAACCCAGACGGCCGACCGCCCGATCCACTTCGGTGCGGATCATCTCCATGAGCGCTTCGCGGTTTTGCTGCGATGTCACCAGGAGATCATCAGCGATGTCCTGCACCGACTCCATGGCATCGGAGGACTTACCGGTCCATTGCATGCCCTGGTTGACCAACGCCGACGCCGCATCGCGCGCCTTCGCCGCGGTCACCTCGGTCAAACCGGTGGCCAATTGCACGTAGCCCTTCAACGCATCCATCATGATTGCCGCCTCCTCGCACTCCACCCTAGTGCGCCAGCAACGCCGTTCCGTGGCATCGATCGTTCCCCGGCGAAACAGTTACGGGTGATGCAGGTCATCGGCAAGCGCGCTGCATGCATCGACCAGCGCCGGATCACTCTCCGACAGCGGCTCGATACCTGCCCAACTCCGAGCCAGCAGCCGCCGCACCTCCCCCAGAGCCCCGCCACCCGACGCCTCGGTGTCAGCGATGCGGGCACCGTCCACGCTGTCCGCCAATGCTCGAAGATCCGCAGAGAGGTACGTGGGTCGAAACTCAGGGTCGACCGACACCAACGTTGCAAGGTCTCGCGCCTGCACCACCCCGGTGAGGACCAACAGGGACTCCATACCCGCTCGATTCGCCCCGCGAATATCCGTATCGACGCGATCACCGATAACGAGCGGCGTGCCTGCCGCCAATCGATGGGCCGCTACCTCGAAGAGCAACGGTTCTGGCTTACCGGTAACGGCGTCGGGTTGCCGACCGAGGGTGGCACTCAGCGCGGCAACGAGCGCCCCGTTTCCCGGCGCCAGCCCCTGCTCGGTCGGCAGGCTCGTATCCGGGTTCGTGGCCACCCAGAGCGCTCCGGATTGGATCGCGTACCCGGCGTTAGCGAGGTCACTCCAACACACCTCCATGCCCAAGCCTTGAACGACGGCCACCGCGCTGGGGTCGGGTTCGCGAACGGGGACAAACCCCGCCTCGAGCAAAGCGTGGTCGATCCCCGCTCCACCCACGACGAAAACGTGGGCCGATGCGGCGATGTCGTGCTGGGTGAGGAACACGGCGGCGCCCTGCGGAGAGGTCACGATGTTGTCATCGTCGGCAGCCAGACCCAGACCACGAAGTTTCTCCGCGACAACCCCGGGCGCGTTCGCGGCATTGTTCGTCACGACGCACCACGGCCGAGACTGCGCCACTTCGGTCATCGCGTCGATGGCGTACGGCACGGGCGCGGATCCGCGATACAGGACACCGTCGGCATCGACGATGAAGCCGTCGAAAGCGTCGATGAAGGTGCCCGTTGCGCTCATGCCTACACCGACCCGGGCGACCCGGGCGATCCGAGCGATCCGGGATCATCGAGCGGGTTCGCCCCGTCCGCGGCGGAGATAGGTCCGATGAGAGGCAACCCCGCTTCGGATCGTGCCCGCAACGTCGCCTTGACTTGACCGAGTGCCTGCCCGTACTCCGCGCGATCGGGCCGCATAACGAATGCCATCGACAGGTGATCGCGGGCGGAGGGGAATTGTTGTCGGCGCCACAGAGCCATGCCGAGAGCGTAGTGCGCGTAATCGTCGTTCGGTGATTGCTCGACGAGCTCGGTCAGCACCTCGATGGCTTCGTCGTAGCGACGTGC
>CALKMY010000211.1 GCA_938091275.1 Candidatus Nanopelagicales bacterium
ACCCATCCCGGATCGGATCCCTCGGCGACATCGTTGGACGAGCATCCGGTGATCATCAATGCGATGACGGCAACGCCTGCCAGAGTTCGACGCACGATTTGCCTCTTCCGCCGTAGATGGAGAAACCGACCACAGGCCGGCAACTAGAGGATACACTGCCGCGCATTCCTTAACCGAGTTCGATTCATGGAGTTCGAGTGAAGAAGCTGATAAACGATCCGTTCGATATGGTCGAGGAGATGGTGGACGGATTTCTGTCCGCCAATGACGACATCGTCAGGCGAGTGGGCCGCCGTTCAATCGCCCGGGTGGCCAGTCCGATCGACGGCAAAGTAGGCATCGTTGTCGGCGGCGGAAGCGGGCACCTGCCCGCATTCGCGGGTTACGTCGGTCACGGAATGGCGGATGGGGCAGCGTTCGGCAACGTGTTCGCCTCACCTCCGGCCCGACCCGTGGTGGAGGCAACAACTGCGGTTGATTCCGGTGCTGGTGTTCTCTACCTCTACGGTAACTACGCCGGCGACTGTCTGAACTTCGACAAAGCCCAGGATCAATGCCGAGAAATGGGCATGGACGTCCGCACGGTTGTTCTCAACGACGATGTCGCATCGGCACCCATCGAACAGGCGGACCGTCGCCGCGGCATTGGGGGGCTGTTCTGGGTCTTCCGCATTGCCGGCGCCAAAGCCGAGCAGATGGCTTCGCTGGACGAGGTCTTCGAGATCGCCACCCGCGCCAACGCGAACACCCGCACGGTGGGCGTCGGCCTCACCTCATGCACCGTTCCGGCCAACGGTCGCCCCACTTTCCATCTCGAAGAAGACGAGATGGAACTCGGCCTTGGCATCCACGGGGAGCCCGGCATCAAGCGACAAAAAGTCGCCCCCGTCGACGACATCGTCGAGGCGATGATGGACATGATCCTGGGCGACTTGGACTACTCAGGCAGCGAAATCGCCCTCTCGGTGAACGGGCTCGGAGGAACACCCGCAGAGGAGTTGTACGTGGTTTACCGCAAAGCCAGGGAGATCTGCGACGCGAACGGACTTCGGGTGCGCCACAAGAACGTCGGCGAAATGGTAACCGCGCTGGAAATGGCCGGAACGTCCATCAGTCTCGTCCGTCTCGACGAAGAAATGAGCGCCCTACTCGACTCGACCGTCAACACCTGCATGTACAAGAAGCCCTAGGAGCAACGAATGCCAACTCTGACCGGAGACTCCGTCCGACTCCTGCTCGATCAGGTCGCCATCGACGTAGAGTCGAACAAGGACTTCCTATGTGACCTCGACGGTGAAGTTGGTGATGGTGACCACGGCGTGAGCATGACGATCGGGATGCGTGCCGTCCGGCGAGCCATGGATGACCTTCCCCCCGACCCCAGCGTCGAACAGGCCTTTCAAGCCGCCTCCGATGCGTACGCGATCGAAGTCGGAGCGACCATCGGTCCGCTGTACGAGGTCGCCTTCGCGGCCGCTGCTCAGGCGTGCTCGGGCAAAGCCGATGTCAGCTCGGTGTCGGACTGGGTGCAGATCTATCAGGCCATGTTTGATGCGATCCAGCAGTTGGGCGGAGCCGAGTTGGGAGACAAGACCCTGCTGGATTCTTTCCATCCAGCCATCGAGAAACTCGCCAGCCTCGAGGGGCAGGACCTTGTTCCGTCTCTTGAGCAGGCCGCGGTGACTGCTCGACAGGCAGCGGAGGCCACGAAAGAGCTCAAGCCGATGAAGGGCAGGGCGTCCCGCCTTGCCGACAGGGCAGTCGGCTATCAAGACGCGGGAGCGACGTCCCTGGCCATCATCCTGGAATCAGTGGCGGCTTTCGCCGCACACGTGCGGAGCTAGCTCGCGAGCGTTTGACGCTATTTCGTGTACTCACGCAAGCGGGCCACCAGTGCCCCGCAGAAATTGGGAATGTCGGCAACGACTCGTCCCCACACGAGTTGACCATCGATGAAGGCACTTTCATCGACCCACACGGCTCCCGCGTTCTCCAAGTCGTCCTTGATACCCAGGGACCCGGTCGCCCTACGCCCCTGGACCAGGCCCGCGGAGATCAGCAGCCACGGTCCGTGACAGATCGCCGCTACCACCGCACCGGCTTCGTACCGGTTGCGGATGAGTTCCAAAACAGGCTCGGATCTGCGCAGCTTGTCGGGCGCCCAGCCTCCCGGTAGGACGACAACGTCGTACGCGATCCCCGCTGCCTCATCGATGGTGAGGTCCGGCGTGATCTTCAAGCCGTTCTTGCCGGCAAAGGAATCCATCGAGAGGGCGACGGTATCCACGGCGACACCCTCTTCTTGCAGTCGCATGAGAGTGACGTAGAACTCGAGATCTTCAGCGCCTTCGGCAGCAAGCACGCAGGCCTTCAAGCCCTCCAGGCTTCTTTCGTGAGTCACGATGATGTTCCACCTTCGTCATAGTCGGTAATGATCTGCACCTTCGCCGCCGATGGGGACGAGTCGTCGAACTCGAGGTCGAGCCACCGGTCAACGAGCGTCCAGGCCAATTCGGGGGCGACAACGCGAGCACCCAGAGTGAGCACCTGGCAG
>CALKMY010000212.1 GCA_938091275.1 Candidatus Nanopelagicales bacterium
TCGCGCAGGGTCGTGTCGTAGACGTGAAACACATCGCGCTCAGGAAGGCGCCGGGGAAGCGATGACGTACTCATTTCTCCTTCTCTCCCACCATCAAAAAAGCCCCTCGCTTGGCGAAGGGCAGCGCGTCGAGAAAACTCGACGCGCTAAGTAATGATGATGATGCTGGTGATGACTGTGTTACGCACGAGACATATCCTGCCACACCCCGCGAACTTGCAGGGTTGTGTTGTTGAAACTGAGCAAAATAGGTGATTGACCTTGCGCTGACGAGCCCTCGAATCTGCACCTGTTCCTGAGGGCCCGGGGGGAGAACGACGACGCCCCGACTATTGGGCGATCCGCAGGTGAACGCGGCACACGTCCCCCACCCCCAGCCCTTCGGCAACACGCACCGGCTTCTTCAGCGGCAGGAGGAAACTGCCTAACTCCTTACTGGGAAAGATCGACGTTCCCCAAATGCTCGAGCCGATCGTGACGTCTACGCGGAGGGACCCGAAGCCCCCTCGACTGATGGGCATATCTTCGATCTCATCGGCTACATCCTGCGGAAGCGTGAGGAAGTGCCACGCGGCGTCGGACTTCCACAGCCACACCTCGGCCTCAAAGTCCCATTCCACCGTGGGGCTCGATCAGCAGATCGCGTGCAGCCAGTTGTGGCGGTCGGGAATCGCTCCGGTCTGGATATCAAGCAGTTCCTGGCGTAGGCGCGACGTCACCGGCCCGGTGCCGCCATCAGCCACGGCCCACGATCCATTGGTCCGTGACTTGACCTCTCCGACCGGTGTGATCACAGCCGCCGTCCCGCACGCGAACACCTCAGTGATCTCGCCGGACTCGCAGCCTGCCTTCCAGTCCTCCACGCTGATCTGACCCTCATCAGCACGCATCCCCAGATCCGCAGCAACGGTCAAGAGCGAATCACGGGTGATGCCCGGTAGCAGCGAACCGGTTAAGCGTGGGGTAACTAACCGGGCGGAGGCTCCCGACCCATACACGAAATACAGGTTCATCCCGCCCATCTCTTCGATCCACCGGCGTTCGGCAGCGTCCAACCACACGACCTGATCGCAACCGTGCTGGGAAGCCTCTGCCTGCGCGATCAGCGAAGCCGCATAGTTTCCCGCGCACTTGGCTTCTCCGGTCCCTCCCGGAGCCGCGCGGACGTAGTCATCGGACAACCACACGCTCACCGGCTTGAGGCCTTTCGGCCAATAGGCGCCAGCCGGGGACGCGATCAACAGGTATTCGTAGCTGTCTGCGGGCTTGACTCCCAGACCGATCTCCGTCGAGAACATGAAGGGTCGAAGGTAGAGGGTCTTCTCCGCCTCACGGGGAACCCACTCGTGGTCCTGCCGGACGAGAGCTTCAATGCTGGCAACGAATAACTCCTCGGGAAGTTCCGCCATCGCGAGGCGGCGAGCAGACGCCGCGAACCGCTGAGCATTCTTGAACGGTCGAAAAGTCTTGATCGAGCCATCCGCGTGCCGGTACGCCTTCAATCCTTCGAAGATCGCCTGGCCGTAGTGGATGAAGTTGGTAGCGGGATCCAAAAGCAAGGGTCCGTAGGCGACGAGCTCGGCGTCATGCCAGCCCTTGTCGGCCGTCCACTTGGCTCGGACCATGTTGTCGGTGAAGTTTCCGCCAAACCCCGGATTCGCCAAGATCGCATCTCGCTCAGCGCTCGGCACCGGAGACGTCGACGGATTCATCGATATGTCCCATAGGCGAGAGCCGGTTTCCATTGCGGTCATGGCGTGAACCTACCGATCTGCATTCCCTGCAGCACCGGCGGCGAGCGCATCGCCGATCTGCGACGTCGAGCGAACCTCATCACCCCGCGCTTCTAAGTCAGCAGCCACCGCAGCCTCCACCCACGCCGACGCTTCGCTCTCCCCGACATGGTCGAGCAGCATGGCCAAGGACATGACGGTCGCTGTCGGATCGGCCTTGCCCTGCCCTGCGATGTCGGGAGCCGAACCATGCACCGGCTCGAACATCGACGGGTTCGACCGAGACGGATCGATGTTTCCGCTGGCCGCCAGCCCGATTCCTCCACCGATGGCAGCTCCGATGTCGGTCAAGATGTCGCCGAACAGGTTGTCTGTTACGACAACGTCGAATCGATCGGGGTTGGTGATGAAGAACATCGCCGCTGCATCGACGTGCTGGTAGTCCGTGGCCACGTCATCGAATTCCGACGCAACGCGATCGAAAGTCCGCTTCCACAAGGATCCGGCGTTCGTCAAGACGTTGGTCTTGTGCACCAACGTCACGTGCTTGCGCCTCTTGGTTGCACGGTCGAAGGCATCACGAACAATCCGCTCCACGCCAAAGGCGGTGTTCAAACTTTCCTCGGTCGCCACTTCCTGGGGAGTGTCTCGACGCAACACACCCCCGGCTCCGACGTACGGGCCCTCCGTGCCCTCACGGCACACGACGAAGTCGATCGTCTTTCCACCCGCAAGTGGCCCCTGGACTCCGGGATACAACTTGACCGGCCTGAGGTTCACGTGGTGATCCATCACGAAACGCAAGGGCAGCAGAACACCACGCTCGAGGACTCCGGGCGGAACGGAGGGGTCGCCTATGGCCCCGAGCAAGATGGCATCACTGGTTCGCAGTTCCTCGATAACGGCATCCGGGAGCAGCTCTCCGGTGGCGTTGTATCGGGTTGCACCCAAGTCGTAGAGCGTGGTCGAGACGTTGATCCCCGCCTTCGGGGCGACGGCGTCGAGGACCTTCATCGCTTCGGCAACCACCTCGGTGCCGATGCCGTCGCCGGGAATCAGAGCAAGGTTCAGATCTTGAGCCATGGTCGAAGAGCCTACTGACTCGTTACCTACTGACTCGCTGCATCCGCAGGCCGACGGTTTGTGACGCCCCCCGGGCACGCTGGTAATCTCCTCCCATGCGTTCGCTCCTGCTCCTTCGCAGCCGCGGCGAGGCCTAGTTACCGGCCTCCTCGTCGCGGAGGTTGTGCGTGGCCGGCCCCCGGCCCCCCATGTCGAACGAGGAGCACGTCGTGACATCAGCAAACGAATACGAGAAGGCCAACGCTCAAAAGCCGTCGGCCATGCCTTACGCCCGTTACCAGCCCTTCACCCCCATCGATCTTCCCGATCGCACCTGGCCCAACGCTGTGATCACCCAGGCTCCGCGCTGGTGCGCGGTCGACCTTCGGGACGGCAATCAGGCACTTATTGACCCCATGACGCCGCAGCGGAAGCTGCGCATGTTTCAGCTTCTCGTCGATATGGGCTACAAGGAGATCGAAGTCGGCTTCCCCTCAGCGTCGCAAACCGATTTCGATTTCGTGCGACAGATCATCGAAGAAGACCTCATCCCAGACGACGTGGTCATTCAGGTGCTCACGCAGTCCCGGGAGGCGCTGATCGAGCGCACATTCGAATCGATCCGCGGTGCCAAGCAAGCCATCGTTCACCTCTACAACTCAACGTCGACTCTTCAACGTCGCGTGGTCTTCGGTCTCGATAAGGCCGGCATTACCGACATTGCGGTCCACGGAGCTCAGTTGTGTCAGAAGTTCGCCGACGAGATGAAGGGTGAGACCGAGGTCTACTTTCAGTACTCCCCCGAGTCCTACACCGGCACCGAATTGAAATTCGCCCTTGAGATCTGCAACGCGGTGACC